>JAKONL010000211.1 GCA_022701965.1 Burkholderiaceae bacterium
GTGATGCCGCTCTACCAGTACGCCGAAGAGAGTTTCGTGCCGGCGGCCAAGTCGGTGCCGGTGCGGGTCAAGGCCTGACCGCGTCCGGCACGGCCGCCACCGAACGCGCGGCCGCTGCCGACGCGTACGGCGGCACGTGCCCGCCGAGCGCCAGGTAGCTCGCCACGCTCAGCATCAGTTCGATGCTGACCTGCTCGGGATCGCGCGGCACCACGTCGTAATGGCACAGCGTGCCGAGGATGGTGCCTTCGCTGTCCATCACCGGAACGCCGCAGTACGACTGGATCTGCGAACGCGCCGGATGTGCGGACAACCGCTCGTCGATGAGCGCGTTGGGCGTCTTGAACGGCTCGCCCTGCTCGCGCACGTAGCAGCAGTAGGTGGCCGTGTCGGGCACTTCCTCGGCGGTCGTCGCCGACGGGTCCTCGATGTCGTAGTGCACGACGGCGGTGGCCTTGCCGTCCTCGAAGCGCCAGATGCCGATGAAACGGTAGTCGGTGCGCCTGAGCAGCCCGGCCAGCGCACTGCGCAGGTCCTTGCTCTTGAGCGTGACGACGAAATCCGCGAAAGCACGACTCAGTTCTCGGTCCATGGCTCGATCTCGAAAAAGGGGGATGGGGAGGGAGGGATGTGCTTATGCCGCAGAAGCATGGAAAGATTCTGTTTCAATGTGAAATATCATTACGAAAACCGCACAAGCCTTCGCAAGTATGTCCTCTCCAGGCTGTCGCTCCACCGTCTCGCCCCCCGGCGCCGAAACGGCGTGCGTCGATCGCACGGTGCAGGACCTGCTCGAAGCCCAACGGCTCGCGCTGGGACGCGAAATCCACGACGCGATCGGTGGCGCCCTGACGGCGGTGCATTTCGATCTTGCCGGATTGGCCCGCCAGCCGCCGCGCGATGCCGAAGCCGGTGTGCGACTGGCCGCCGCGCAGGCCGCGCTGCAGGTGGCGATCGACGCCACGCGACACGCCGTCGCCCGGCTCCATCCGCCCGACCTCCGCGACGGACTGGCGCCGGCCCTCGACCGGCTCGTCGCCGATTTCGGCCGCCGCACCGGCATCGCCGCCGACTTCGATGCGGCCGGCGTGACCGACCTCGATGCGCCGCGCGAACTCGCGGTCTTCCGCACGGCCCAGGAATCGTTGACCAACGCGGCCCGACACGCCCGATGCGCGCGCGTTCGCCTCACGCTGCGCGGCGACGCGAGTGAGGACGGCCGCCGCGACGTGGTGCTCGAAGTCCGCGACGACGGCCGCGGCTTTTCCCCCGATGCCGCGGACCGCCCCGACGCCTTCGGACTGCGCGGGATGGCCGAGCGGGCGCGCGCCGTCGGTGGCCGTCTCGACATCGCGAGCGAACCGGGCCGCGGCACGTCGGTGACGCTGACCCTGCCGTGCGCCGCGCAACCGCAGGACGCCGGATGATCGAGGTCGTGATCTGCGACGACCACGCGCTGGTGCGCCGCGGCATCCGCCAGACGCTGGCCGAGGCGGTCGACATCCGCGTGACCGGCGAGGCGTCGAGCTATGCGGAGGTGCGGGAGCTGCTGCGCACCACGCCGTGCGACGTGCTGCTGCTCGACATCGGCCTGCCCGGGCGCAGCGGCCTGGAAGTGCTGGGCGCGCTGACCGAGGCGGCCTCGCCGATCCGCGTGCTGGTGGTGTCGATGTACGCCGAGGACCAGTACGCGATCCGCAGCCTGCGCGCGGGCGCCCAGGGCTACGTGAGCAAGTCCGGCGATCCGCAGGAGCTCATCGCCGCGACGCGCACCGTGGCGCAGGGGCGCAAGTACGTGACGCCGGAGGTCGCGCAGATGCTGGCCGAGAGCGTCTCGCGCCCGGCCAACGACAACGCCGCGCACACCGTGCTGTCGGACCGCGAACTGCAGACGCTGGTGAAGATCGCCTCGGGCAAGCGGCTCTCGGACATCGCCGAGGAGCTCATGCTCAGCCCGAAGACCGTGAGCGTCTACCGCTCGCGCGTGCTCGAGAAGCTGCAGCTGCCCAACAACGCGGCCATCACGGTCTACGCGATCCGCAACAACCTGGTCTGAAGGGAGCACAACGATGGGCGACAAGGTTCTGGTTCTCTACGGCTCCTACCGGTCCGACCGCACGGGCATCCGGCTGGCCGACTACCTGGTCGGCAACCTCGCAGCGCGCGGTGCCGAGCCCGAGCTGATCGACGCCAGGGCAATCGGCCTGCCGATGCTCGACCGCATGTACAAGGAATATCCCGCAGGCACCGCGCCCGCGGCGATGGAAGCGCTGGCCGGCAAGATCCGCGCCGCGGACGCCTTCGTCTTCGTGACCGGCGAATACAACTGGGGCCCGCAGCCGGGCCTGAAGAACCTCACCGACCATTTCCTGGAGGAGTGGTTCTGGCGCCCCGCCGCGATCGCCAGCTACTCGGCCGGCCGCTTCTCGGGCGTGCGCGCCGCGACGGCCTGGCATCCGATCCTGTCGGAGATGGGAATGGTCGTGATCTCGAGCACGCTGGCCGCGGGGCCGATCGCGCAGACGCTCGACGAAGCGGGCAAGCCGACCGGCAGCGCGGGCGCGTCGCTGGGCAAGGCGTTCGGGCGCTTCGCCGACGACCTCGCCTGGTGGACGGAGGCGGCGCGGGCGCAGCGGCAGCGCACGCAACCGCCCTACTGAGCGGCGCGACCCTGCCCCGGCCCGTTCACCGCCCGCCGGCGAACATCGTCAGCATCCGCTCCATCAGCGCGAGCAGCGGCTGCTCCATCATCGGCAGCACCAGTGCGATGCCGGCGAGCCCGGCGGTGAGCGTGACCGGAAAGCCGATCGCGTAGATGTTCATCTGCGGCGCCACGCGCGAGATCACGCCCAGCGTCAGGTTGACGAACAGCAGCAGGCCCACCATCGGCAGCGCGATCCACAGGCCGCTCGCGAACAGGTCGGCGCCGAGCTCGTAGACGCGCACCCGCGCGAACGCCTGCAGGACGCTGCCGCCGATGGGGAAGGTGTCGAAGCTCCTGACCACGGCCATCAGCACGGTGAGGTGGCCGTTGATGGCGATGAACAGCAGCACGGCGATGTTGCCGAAGAAGCGCGAGACGGCGCTGACCTGCGCGTTGGCCATCGGGTCGAAGAAGGAGGCGAAGTTCAGGCCCATCTGCAGGCCGACCAGTTCCCCGGCCAGCTCGACCGCGGTGAACACCAGCCGCACCGTGAAGCCGATCGCCATGCCGATGCCGACCTGCTGCACCAGCGTGCCGAGCGCGGCGGCGTCGTTCAGGCCGATCGTCGGCTGCGTGGTCAGCGTGGCCTGCGCGCAGAGCGAGATCAGGAAGGCCAGCCCGATGCGCGCGCGGATCGGGAACGCGCGCGAGGAGAAGATCGGCGCCGTCGTGAAGACGCCCAGCACGCGCAGGAACGGCCACAGCACCGGCGTGAGCCAGGCCATGAGCTGCGCTTCGGTGAAGGTCAGCACGACATCAAAGGACCATCTGCGGGATCGACTCGATGGTGCGGCGGATGTACTCGACCAGCGTGGCGAGCATCCACGGCCCGGCGATGGCGAACACCACGACCGCGGCCACCAGCTTGGGTACGAACGCCAGCGTCGCCTCGTTGATCTGCGTGATGGCCTGGAAGATGCTGACCACCAGCCCGACCGCCAGCACCACCAGCAGCACCGGCATCGACACCATCAGCAGCATGACGAGCGCGTCGCGCCCCGTCGTCAGCACCGTTTCCGCGTTCATACAGCGAAGCTGGCTGCAAGCGAGCCGATGAGCAGGTTCCAGCCGTCGGCCAGCACGAACAGCATGAGCTTGAACGGCAGCGCCACCAGCACCGGCGACAGCATCATCATCCCGAGCGACATCAATACGCTCGACACCACGATGTCGATCACCAGGAACGGGATGAAGATCATGAAGCCGATCTGGAACGCCGACTTGAGCTCGCTGGTCGCGAAGGCCGGGATCAGCACGCGCATCGGCGCCGTCTCGGCGGTGACGCCGGCGGGCAGCTTGGCCAGGCGCGCGAACAGCGCGAAGTCGGCCTGGCGGGTCTGCTTGAGCATGAAGCCGCGCATCGGCGCCTCGGCCTTGGCCACGGCCTCCTCGAAGCCGATCGCGTTGGTGGTGTAGGGCACGTAGGCCTCGGCATAGACGCGGTCGAAGGTCGGCCCCATGACGAAGAAGGTGAGGAACAGCGACAGGCCGACCACCACCTGGTTGGGCGGCGCCGACTGCGTGCCCAGCGCCTGGCGCAGCATCGACAGCACGATCACGATGCGGGTGAAGCCCGTCATCATCAGCAGGATCGCCGGCAGGAACGAGAGCGCGGTGAAGAACAGCAAGGTCTGCAGCGGCACCGAGAAGTTGGTGCCGCCCCCGCCCGAGCCGATCAGCAGCGGGAGCTGGCCGTTGGCGATCTCCTGCGCGCCGGCCGGCAGCGCCACCAGGGCGACGGCGGCGGCGAAGGCCGCGATCGCGAAGGACCTAGGCATGCCTGGCGTCGCCCTTGGCGAGCATCGCCGACAGCGTCGGCAAGGCGGGCAGCGTGTGCAGGCAGGTGATCGACTGGCCGGTCACACCCAGCACCAGCCAGGTCCGCGCGTCCTCCGGGCCGACCTCGACGGTGAGCACGCGCTGCTGCGGGCCGACGGCCATCGCGGAGACGACCTTCGAGGTCGGCCCGAGCGGCGTGCCGTGGAGTCCGCCGCGGCGCTGCTGCACGCGCCGGACGATGAAGGGGAGCGTCAGGATCAGCGCGACGAAGACGACGATGGTGAGAAGGCTCTGGGTCATGGCGGGTCGGCTCGTTCAGCCCCGGTTGACGCGGCGCAGCCGCTCCGACGGGGTCACCACGTCGGTCAGGCGGATGCCGAACTTGTTGTTGACGACCACCACCTCGCCCTGCGCGACGAGATAGCCGTTGACCAGCACGTCCATCGGTTCTCCGGCGAGCGTGTCGAGTTCGACGATCGAGCCCTGGCCGAGCTGCAGCACGTGCTTGATCGGCACCTTCTTGCGGCCGAGCTCGACCGTGAGCTGCACCGGGATGTCGAGCACCCGGTTGATGTCCTGCAGCGGCGCCTGCGCGTTGGCCGCGGCCGGCGCGGCGGCGGCGGCGGGCGACCCCGCCTCCAGCACTTCGGCCCAGCCGGCGGCATCGACGCCGTCGGTTCCATCGGTGCCGACGGCGGAATGGATGCTCTGTTCAATGGACATGGTTGCCTCCGAGCCAGTGCGGGTCGTCCCCGCGCAGGCTCTCGTCGATGCGCAGCGCGTAGCGCGCGTTGTGGGTGCCGTAGTGGCAGGCGAATACGGGCGTGCCGTCGACCGAGGCGACGATCTGCGGACTGCGGTCGAACTGGATGAAATCGCCGGGCTTCATCGCCAGCAGCTGGCCGACGGTGACTTCCGGCTTCGCGAGTTCGGCCACCAGCGTGACCTCGGCGGCCTGGATCTCGCGCGTGAGCAGCGTGACCCAGCGGCGGTCCTCGGCCATGGCCTGTGCCTGCTGCGCGCCGTAGAGGACGTCGCGGATCGGATCGAGCGTGCCGTAGGGCAGGCAGATGCGCACCGCGCCCTCGAAGTCGCCGACGACGATCTTCAGCGTCGTCACGACCACCTTCTCGGCGGGCGCCGCGACGTTGACGAACTGCACGTGCGTCTCGCAGCGCTGGAGCGCCAGCTCGATCGGGTAGATGTCTTTCCAGGCCCGGTTGTAGTCGGCCGCGACGATGCCCACCAGGCGCTGGATCACGCGCTGCTCGGTCGGCGAGAAATCGCGGCCCTCCATCGGCGCCTGCATCTTGCAGGCTCCGCCGTAGAGCGCATCGACCAGCGTCGACACCAGGCCGGCCTCGCACACCACCAGGCAGCTGCCGCGCAGCGGGCGCATCGACATGATGCTGTAGCTCGTCGGCGCGGCCAGCGAGCCGATGAAGTCGGCATAGCTCAGCACCTCGACCGGCGCGATCGAGATCTCGGCACTGCGGTGGATGAACTTGAACAGGCCGACCCGGAAATGGCGCAGCATGCGCTCGTTGACGATGTCGAGCGTCGGCATCGGGCGCCGCACCAGGCGGTCGGCCACCGACAGGTCGTAGTCGCGCGAGGCGGCCGCGGCCATGCGCTCGACCGGGTCGGGCGTCGAGGCCGCATCCGGCTGCGCGGGCGAGGGGCTGGCGTCGTCCATGACGGGCGCTTTCGCGGTCACTGGACGATGAAGCTGGAGAACAGCACGCCGAGCACCGGGCTGGGCGCGACGTTGCGCTGTCGCTTCCTGCGCACCGGCACTTCTTCCTCGTCGTCGTCGGCCTTGGCGACCTTCACCTTGCGCGGCTTGGGCGCATCGACCTCGTAGCCGAGCACGCGCGAGACCTCGTCCATCACGTCGTTGGCCAGCTTCTCCTTGCCGTCGCGCCCGAGGATCTCGGCCGACGTGCGCTGCGAGACCAGCATCAGCAGGCCGCTGCGGATCTTCGGCTGCATCTGCTTGATGCGCTCGACCGACTTGTCGTTCTCCAGCTCCAGCGTGATGCCGATCTGCGCCACGCGCTCGCCACCGGGGTCGGCCAGGTTCACGACCATGTTGTCCAGCGCGAGGAAGCTCGGCTTGGCGTCCTTGGGCGGCTCGGCGGCGGCGACTTCCGCATGGTCGTCGGCATGGCCCTTCTTGCCGAGGAAGAACCAGGCCCCGCCGCCGCCCGCGGCCAGCAGCACGACGGCGGCGACGACGACGATCAGCAGGGTCTTCTTTCCCTTGGGTTTCTCGGTGGCCGCCGCGGCGGAGGCGGCGGGGGCGGCGGGCTTGGCTGACACGGTGTTTCCTTGGTTCGCCGGGTTCGCTCGACCCGGCCTGTGACGCAATTATTCGATCGCGTCGCCCGACGAAGTCCGCGAAAAGCGGCAGGAAAGCCGTGCATTAAGGCCGCTTCGACGCGGCGCGGAAAAAACGCTCAGACGTAGAGGTCGAGCGAACGCGCGCCGCCCGGGCGCGCCGGAGCACCGGCCGCGGTGGCGGCGCTGCCAGAGGCGGTGCCGGCGTCCAGACGCACCGGCGCGGTCCCCCGGCCCGATGTCCCGTCGCCAGACGAGCCGCCGGAGCCGCCGGAGCCGCCGGCACCGCCCGCGCCGGCGTGCGTGCCGCCGGCCCACGATCCCGCGACCGAGGCGTCGGCGAGCACCACGCCCTCGGCGCCCATCATCTGCCGCAGCTGCGGCATCGCCTGCGCCAGCAGGGCGCGCGTGTCGGCCTGGTCGGCGCGGAACACCACCTGCGCCTCGTTGCCCTTGACCTGCACGTCGACCGACACCGGCCGCCCGCCGACCTCGACGGTGAGCGAGGCGTTCTGGTTCTTCTGCGCCACGACCTGGGCCAGCCAGCCGTTCATCGCATCGGCCGACCGGTCGGCCGCTCCCGACGCCACGCCGGCGGACGCTCCCGCGGCGTCGACCGGCGTCGTGAAGGCCGAGGCGGCGAACGCGGTACCACCGCCGGGCGCCGCCGCGTCGCCGAGCGCGGCGTGCGTCATCGACAGCACGCGTTCGAAACGGCGCAGCAGCGGCGACGATTCGCCGCCCGCGGACGCGCCGGCCAGTGCCGCGGTGGCCGACAGGTCGGTCGCGCCTCGACCGGACGCGACACCGGCCACCGGCGCCTGCTGCGCGGCCCGGTCGGCGACGGCCTGGGCGACGGCACGCTGTGCCTGCTGCGCGGCGGCCGACGATGCAGCGGCCGAAGCGGCGGTGGCCGACGGTGCGACCAGGCCGTCGACCGGCGCGGCCTGCGCGGCGGTGGGCGCGCTCGCAACCGCCGGATTCGCCAGGGATGCGGACGAGGACACGGATGCGGCGACGTCGGATGCCGGGCCGGTCGCCGCGCGCAGCGCCGGATTGCGCGCAGCGCCTGCGACCGGCGCGGGGACGTCCGGTTCGCCCGTGACGGCGCCCACGACCGTCGCGGCCGTCGCCTGCGTGGACGCAGCCGTGCCCGGCGCGACCGCGAACGCACTCGCAACCGCACTGGCGGCGGCAGCGGCGGCTTCGCTCGTCGCAACCGTGGCGCTCCCAGCGAGCGCCGAGCCGGCCATCGCGCCAGTGCCTGGAACGCCCGGTGCCTCGCCGGGCCGGAGCGCCGGACCGGCCGCGACCGACGGCACGCCCTGCAGCGCAGGTGCCGTGCTGGAGACGGCACCCGGCATCCGGCTGGAGGAA
>JAKONL010000291.1 GCA_022701965.1 Burkholderiaceae bacterium
AGGTAGACCTCGCACCAGGCGTGCAGGTCGGTGAAGTCGACGGTGGTGCCGCTCGGGCCGTCGAGCGCCTTGACGTCGGGCGTGAGCTGGATCAGGTAGCCCGAGACGAAGCGCGCGGCCAGGCCCATGTGGCGCAGCAGCTGCACCAGCAGCCAGCCGGAGTCGCGGCACGAACCGCTGCCGTTGGTCAGCGTTTCCTCGGGCGTCTGCACGCCCGGCTCCATGCGGATCAGGTAGGTGACGTCGGACTGCACCTGCTGGTTGATGCCGACCAGGAAGTCGATCGTGCGCTTCTCCGTGCGGTCGATCTTGGCGAGATAGGCCTCGACCCGCGGCGTCATCGCGTCGGCGACGAGGTACTGCGAGAGTTCGTCGGCCTGCTCGGCGCTGTACTTGAACGGGAAGTTCTCGGCCTGCGGCTCCAGGAAGAAGTCGAACGGGTTGTAGACCGCCATCTCGACCACGAGGTCGACCGTGACCTTGAACTCGCGCGTCTTCTCCGGGAAGACGAGGCGGGCCTGGTAGTTGGCGAACGGGTCCTGCTGCCAGTTGACGAAATGCTGTTCGGGCTCGATGCGCAGCGAATACGAGATCACGTTGCTGCGGCAGTGCGGCGCGGGACGCAGGCGGACGACTTGCGGGCCCAGTTGCACCGGTCGGTCGTACTTGTAGTGGGTGACGTGGTGGAGGGCTGCGTGAATGGACATTTTTGGGGGGTGGCGTCTTGTTGCGTCGGAGTGCCTCGGGCGACACGCATACTAGCCCACGAACAAAGCAATTAGCGCGCCATAACGAGCGCGCACAGGGAGCGGATTCGCATGGTCATCAGGGTAGACAGCCGCCCGGGCGACAGCCTGGGCGCGCGGGGCGGCGGCGCCGGTTTCGCGCTGCTCGCCGGTTCGGTCGCGGGCACGGCGGCGCAGCTTCGGCAGGCCGTGCTGTGGGAGGAGACGCTCTATGCGCTCCTGGTCGCCTTCGCCTTCGTCGGCTGGCTGATGTCCACACGGGCTGCGGGGCGCTCGCGATGGCTCGCGGCGCTGCTGGTGGGCGCGATGGCCGGCTTCGGCGCGACGGGCTGGCGCGCCGCGGCGTATGCGGCCGATGCGCTCGATCCGGCATTCGAGGGCCGCGATGTGCAGGTCGTCGGCGTGGTGGCGCAGATGCCGCAGGCCGGCGAGGCCGGGCTGCGTTTCGTGCTGGACGTCGAATCGATCGTCTGGGCCGCGGACGGCGTCGCCCCGGTGCCGCGCCAGCCCTCGCGGCTCGCGCTCGGCTGGTATGCGAGCGGCACCGGTCTGTGGGCACGGGGCGCGACCGAATCGGCGCCCGGCGGCAACTCTGCCGTTGCGGCGCCCGGGCCGCTGCATGCCGGCGAGCGCTGGCGCCTCACGGTGCGCCTGAAGGCACCTCACGGCAACCTGAATCCGCACGGCTTCGACCAGGAACTGCGGATGTGGGAGCAGGGCGTCGCCGCGAGCGGCTACGTGCGCACCGGCAGCGGCGACGCCGCGCCCGAGCGGCTCGGTGCGAGCGGGGCGCATCCGGTCGAGCGTGCCCGCGAGCAGGTGCGCGACGCGATCTTCGCGCGCGTCGCCGACCGCCGCCTGGCCGGCGTGATCGCGGCGCTGGTCACCGGCGACCAGGCCGCCATCGAGCGCGCCGACTGGGACGTGTTCCGCGCCACCGGCGTCGCGCACCTGGTCGCGATCTCGGGCCTGCACATCACGATGTTCGCCTGGCTCGCCGCGCTAGCGGTCGGCGCGGCCTGGCGCCGCAGCACCCGGGCGATGCTGTGGTGGCCCGCGCCGAAGGCCGCGCTCGCGGGCGGCGTCTTGCTCGCGGGGCTCTACGCGCTCTTCGCGGGCTGGGGCGTGCCGTCGCAGCGCACGGTCTGGATGCTGGCGACGGTCGCGCTGCTGCGGCTCTCGGGGCGGCGCTGGCCCTGGCCTTTCGTCTGGCTGCTCACGTTCACGGTGGTGGTCGCGGTCGACCCGTGGGCGCTGCTGCAGGCCGGCTTCTGGCTGAGCTTCGTGGCCGTCGCGGCGCTGTTCGCGACCGATGCCGGGCAGGCCGACGTTTCGCAGACGGGCTGGCGACATCGCGCGCTGCGCCTGGCGCGCGAGCAGGGCGTCGTCACGCTGGCGCTCACGCCGCTGACGCTGCTGCTGTTCCAGCAGGTCTCGGTCGTGGGGCTGGTGGCCAACGCGCTGGCGATTCCCTGGGTGACGCTGGTCGTCACGCCGCTGGCGATGGTCGGCGTCGTGCTGCCGGTGTCGTGGGATGTGGCGGCGCAGGCGGTGCGGGCGATGGCCGTCGTGCTGCAGTGGCTGGCCGCGCTGCCGTTCGCGACGCTGTCGATGGCGGCGCCGCCGATCTGGCTGGCGATAGCCGGGGTCGCGGGTGGCGTCGTGCTCGCGATGCGCCTGCCACCCGCGCTGCGGCTGCTGGGCCTGCCGCTGCTGCTGCCGGTGCTGCTCTGGCAGGCACCGCGTCCCGCGCCGGGCGAGTTCGACCTGCTGGCCGCCGACATCGGCCAGGGCAACGCCGTGCTGGTCCGCACCGCCAACCACAGCCTGCTCTACGATGCCGGCCCGCGCTACAGCCTGGAGAGCGACGCCGGCCACCGCGTGCTGGTGCCACTGCTGCGGGCGCTGGGCGAGAGGCTGGACCTGCTGGTGCTGAGTCACCGCGACAGCGACCACACCGGCGGCGCGGCCGCGGTGCTCGCGACGCAGCCGCAGGCGCGCGTGCTGAGCTCGATCGAGTCCGACCATCCGCTGCAGGCACTGCGTCCGGCCGAGCGCTGCGCCGCCGGGCAGCGCTGGACCTGGGACGGCGTGGCGTTCGAGGTGCTGCATCCGCTCGACACCGACTACCCGGCCGGCCCGGGAATCCCCAGGCCCAACGCGATCTCCTGCGTGCTGCGCATCGGCAACGGCCGCGTGGCCGTCGTTCTCGCCGGCGACATCGAGCGCGCGCAGGAACTGGCGCTGGTCGGCCGCAGCGACCCCGGCGCGCTGCGCGCCGACCTGCTGCTGGCGCCGCACCACGGCAGCAGGACCTCGTCGAGCGACGAACTGCTGGCCGCCGTGCGACCGCGGCTGGCGGTGGTGCAGGCGGGCTACCGCAACCGCTTCGGGCATCCGGCGGCCGAGGTGTCGGCGCGCTATGCGGATCACGGCATCGAGGTGGCCGACTCGCCGCATTGCGGCGCCGCGCGCTGGGAGAGTCGTGCGGCCGGACAGGTGTCGTGCGAGCGACAGTCGCAACGGCGCTACTGGCAGCATCGCGTTCCATGAAGCGGTCTCAGGGATTTGCCGGGGCGACGAATGAACGGAAACCGGATTTGGATGGCCTTGAACTTGCTAAGCTACATCCCAGGAGAAACGGTTGTTCCATGCACAAATTCGATGAGATGTACGAGCAGCTGCCCTACGCCGGCGCTGCGATCCGCGGCCACTACCAGCGCTACGACCAGTGGCTGGCGCGACAGCCGGGCGAACTGATGCGATCGCGGCGCGAGGAGGCGGAGATGATCTTCCGCCGCGTCGGCATCACCTTCGCGGTCTACGGCGCCAAGGACGAGGACGGCTCGGGCACCGAGCGCCTGATTCCGTTCGACCTGCTGCCGCGCATCATTCCCGCGCACGAGTGGGAGCTCATGGAAAAGGGCCTGGTGCAGCGCGTCACGGCGCTCAACCGCTTCATCTACGACGTCTACCACGACCAGGACATCGTCAGGGCCGGCATCGTGCCGATCGAGCAGATCCGCGACAACGCGCAGTTCCGCCCCGAGATGATGGGCGTCACGGTGCCCAACGACGTCTACTCCAACATCTCCGGCATCGACATCGTGCGCGCGCCCGACGCCCAGGGCAACGGCGAGTACTACGTGCTGGAGGACAACCTGCGGGTGCCCAGCGGCGTGAGCTACATGCTGGAGAACCGCAAGATGATGATGCGGCTCTTTCCGGACCTGTTCAGCCAAAACCGCATCGCGCCGGTCGCCCATTACCCCGACCTGCTGCTCGAGACGCTGCGCGCCAGCGCCCCGCCGGCCACGGCCGAGCCGACCGTCGTCGTGCTCACGCCCGGCATGTACAACAGCGCCTATTTCGAGCACGCCTTTCTGGCGCAGCAGATGGGCATCGAGCTGGTCGAGGGGCAGGACCTGTTCGTCAAGGACGACTTCGTCTACATGCGCACCACGCGCGGCCCGCGCCGCGTCGACGTGATCTACCGCCGCGTCGACGACGATTTCCTCGACCCGGAAGTCTTCAAGGCCGATTCCACGCTCGGCTGCGCCGGGCTGATGCGCGCCTACCGCGCCGGCAACGTCGCGATCTCCAACGCCGTGGGCACGGGCGTGGCCGACGACAAGTCGATCTACCCGTACGTGCCCAAGATGATC
>JAKONL010000310.1 GCA_022701965.1 Burkholderiaceae bacterium
GACGCTGCCCTTGGCACAGGGCGTGACCTTCGACATCGAGGCCTGAGCCGCGCGCACGGCCACTCGCCATACAACAACCACAGGAGACAGAAGACATGCACATCACGCTCAAGACCGTCGCGGCGGCCGCGCTGCTCGCGCTCCCCGTCGGCGCCTCGGCGCAGACCACCGCCGCCACCGGCACGCTCGACAATATCAAGGCCAGCGGCAAGGTCGTGCTCGGCGTGCGCGAGGCCTCGCCGCCCATGGCCTACATGCTGGGCGCGGGCGAAAAGTACGTGGGCTACCACGTCGAGCTGTGCGAGCGCGTGCTGCAGGACATCGCACCGCAGGCCAAGCTCGAATACATGGCCGTGACGGCGCAGAACACCATCCCGCTGGTGCAGAACGGCACGCTGGACATCGGCTGCGGCCCGACCACCAACAACACCGCGCGCCAGCAGCAGGTGGCCTTTGCACTCACCACCTACGTGAGCGAGGTGCGCATGGCGACCAAGGTCGACTCGGGCATCGCCACGCTCGACCAGCTCGCGGGCCGCAACGTGTCGGCCACCACCGGCACCACCGCCGTGCAGTTGCTGCGCAAACGCGAGCGTGCGCAGAACGTCACCTACAACACGATGCTCGGCAAGGACCACCTGGAGAGCTTCCTGCTGCTGGAATCGGGCCGCGCCGACGCCTTCGTGCTCGACGACAACCTGCTGGCCGGCATCATCGCCAACGCGCGCAACCCGGCGTCCTACCGCATCGTCGGCGACGCGCTGGGCTCGGAGCCGATCGCGCTGCTGTTCCGCAAGGACGACCCGGCCTTCAAGACCGCCGTGGACGACTCGCTGCGCCGCATGATGAAGAGCGGCGACGTGGAGAAGATCTACACCAAGTGGTTCGTCTCGCCCATTCCGCCGAAGAACACCAGCCTGAACCTGCCGCTGAGCCCGGCGCTAAAGCAGCTGTTCGCCGAGCCCAACGACAAGCCGCTGGAGGCGTACGCGAAGTGAGCGACACCACGACCGAATTCAGGCCGGCGCAGCGCGTCGCATCGCTCGGCGTCTCGGGCATCCTGCGCATCACCGACAACGCCAATGCGTTGAAGCGCGCGGGCCGCCCGGTGATCGTGCTGGGCGCGGGCGAGCCGGACTTCGACACGCCGGCGAACATCGTCGAGGCCGCCGTGCGCGCCCTGGGGCGCGGCGAGACGCGCTACACCGTGCTCGACGGCAGCGTCGCGATGAAGGAGGCGGTACAGCTCAAGTTCCGCCGCGACAACGGCCTGGACTTCGCGCTGAACGAGATCAGCGTGAGCACCGGCGCCAAGCAGGTGATCTTCAACGCGCTGATGGCGACGCTCGACGCCGGCGACGAAGTCATCCTGCCCGCGCCCTACTGGACCTCGTACGCCGACATGGTGGAGATCTGCGGCGGCGCGGTGGTTGCCGTGCCGTGCGACAGCGCGCAGGGATTCCGCCTGCAGCCCGCGCAGCTCGAAGCGGCCATCACGCCGCGCACGCGCTGGCTGTTCCTCAATTCGCCGTCGAACCCGACCGGCGCGGCCTACAGCGTCGAGCAGATCGAGGCGCTCGGCGAGGTGCTCGCGCGCCACCGCCAAGTGATGGTGCTGGCCGACGACATCTACGAGCACATCCTTTACGACGGCCTCGCCTTTGCGACGCCGGCCGCCGTGGTGCCCGCGCTGCGCGAGCGCACGCTGACGGTCAACGGCGTCTCCAAGTCGTACGCGATGACCGGCTGGCGCCTGGGCTACGGCGCCGGCCCGAAGGCGCTGATCGCGGCGATGGCCGTGGTGCAGAGCCAGGTGACCTCGTGCCCGTCGTCGGTGAGCCAGGCCGCGGCCATCGAGGCGCTGACCGGGCCGCAGGACATCGTGCGCGAGCGCTGCGCGTCGTTCCAGGCGCGGCGCGACTTCGTCGTCGGCGCGCTCAACGCCATGCCGGGCATCGAGTGCCGGATGCCCGAGGGCGCGTTCTATACCTTCGCGAGCTGCGCGGGCGTGCTGGGCAAGCGCACCGCGCGCGGCACCGTGCTGCACACCGACACGGATTTCTGCGACTACCTGCTGCAGGACTTCGACGTCGCGGTGGTGCCGGGCTCGATCTTCGGGCTGGCGCCGTACTTCCGCATCTCGTACGCGACCTCGATGGCGCAGCTCGAAGAAGCCTGCGCACGCATCTTGCGGGCCTGTGCCGCGCTAACCTGACACCCCTCACCATTCAAAGACAAGACGCCATGACGACGACATCCCGCACCGGCGGCCAGATCCTGGTCGACCAACTGACGATCCACGGCGTCGAGCAGCTGTTCTGCGTGCCCGGCGAGAGCTTCCTGGCGGTGCTCGACGCGCTGCACGACGCGACGGTGGCCGTCAGCGTCTGCCGCCAGGAGGGCGGCGCGGCCATGATGGCCGAGGCGCAGGGCAAGCTCACCGGAAAGCCCGGCATCTGCTTCGTCACGCGCGGCCCGGGCGCGACCAACGCGTCGGCCGGCGTGCACATCGCGCACCAGGACTCGACGCCGATGCTGCTGTTCGTCGGCCAGGTCGCGCGCGACATGCTGGGCCGCGAGGCCTTCCAGGAGCTCGACTACGGCGCCGTGTTCGGCACCATGGCCAAGTGGGTGGTGCAGATCGACGATGCCAAGCGCATCCCCGAGCTGGTCTCGCGCGCCTTCCACGTCGCGACCTCCGGCCGCCCCGGCCCGGTGGTGATCGCGCTGCCGGAGGACATGCTGACCGACGTCGTCGAGACCGTCGACGCCCTGCCCTACGCCGTGACCGAGACCAGCCCGTCGCCCACCGCGATGGCCGAGCTGCAGCAGCGCCTCGAGAGCGCCCAGCGCCCGGTCGCGATCCTCGGCGGCAGCCGCTGGAGCGAGGTGGCGGTGCAGCAGTTCGCGGCCTTCGCCGAACGCTTCTCGCTGCCGGTGTACTGCTCATTCCGCCGGCAGATGCTGTTCAGTGCCGACCATCCTTGCTTCGGCGGCGACGTGGGCATCGGCGCCAACCCGAAGCTGCTCGCGCGCATCCGAGACGCCGACCTGGT
>JAKONL010000358.1 GCA_022701965.1 Burkholderiaceae bacterium
ACCAGGGCTACGACGTGTCGCTGCTGGAACGGCACGTCGACGAGGCGCTGGCGCTGACCAAGGGGCGCCACCCGATCGGCAACCTCGCCGCGACGATGGCGCTGGAGCATTTCACCGCGATGCTCGCGCACGAGCTGATCGCCAACCCCAAGCACCTGCGCGGTGGTGAGCAGCAGGCGGTCGGCCTGTGGCTGTGGCATGCGGCCGAGGAGATCGAGCACAAGGGCGTCGCCTACGACACCTGGATGCACGCGACGAAGGACTGGTCGCGCGGGCGCCGTTGGCGCGTGAAGGCGCTGGTGATGCTCATCACCACGTGGAAGTTCTTCCAGGGCCGCCGCAAGGGCATGCTGGAGCTGCTGCGCCAAGACGGCATGACCGGGCCCAGGGTATGGGCAAAGCTCGCATGGTACGCGTTCGGCAACCCCGGGATGGCGCGCAAGGTCGCGGGCGTGTGGGTCAGCTACTTCCTGCCGGGCTTCCACCCCTGGACGCACGACGACCGCGCACTGATCGCGCTGGCGGAGAGCGACTATGCCGACGCGGTGATGCCATCGGCGCGGCGCGAGGCGGTCGCCGCGTGAAGGGGGAGGGCGGGACGATCGTCCCGCCCTCCCCAGGCATCACAGCCCGTATGACAGCCGCACGTAGCCGAAGCGGCCCGGCACGTCGTAGGTGGTCGGGTCGTAGTTGTTGAGGCTGCACGAGAAGCAGGCCGGCGGGTCCTTGTCGAACACGTTGTTGACGCCGAGCGTCAGCGCCAGCCGCTGGTCGACGAACGACGGGCGGAAGACGAACTGCACGTCGCCGTACAGCCGCTCCTTCAGCTCGTTCGGGTTCTGAATGCCGGCGGTGTTCTGGATCTCCAGCACATTGTCGATGAACCGGCCGGTGAAAGACGCGGTGACCGGGCCCACCGCCCAGTCGATCGTCGCCAGGCCCTTGAAGCGCGGATATGCCTGATCGGGGCTGCCACGCTCGAACCCGGTATAGCGGGTGGTGGTGGTGCCGTTGGTCGCGGGCACCGTCTCCTGATAGCGCAGCAGGTAGTTGCCGATGATCGACAGGCCGAACACGCCCGCGCCGGTGTCGCTGGTGCGGACGTTGAACGTGCCGTCGATGCCGCGCGTGCGGATGCCGCCGGTGTTGAGCAGCAGCCCGCTGATCGACGAGACGAAGCCGTTGGCGGTGCGCGTCGTCGCCGCGCAGGACAGCGCGTCGGCGTTGAAGGCGCAGCGGTTGAGCAGCACGTCGGCGGGGATGCCGGCGATCGCGTCGCGGACCTTCACGTCATAGTAGTTCACCTCCAGGCTGAGCGCGTTCAGGAACCCGCCGCGTGCCCAGCGGGGCGAGTAGACGCCGCCGAACAGCAGCGTGCGCGCCTTCTCCGGCTGGAGTGCGGTGTTGCCGCCGGTCAGGACGGGCAGCTGGCCCGCCGGCTCGGCGTAGCTGCCGTTCGCCGGCACGCCGTCGGCGATGCAGTTGGTGCGCACTGCGGCGTTCGACTGGAACGGGCTGCCCGCGACGTTGGAGCAGGGGTCTGCCAGCGACTGGTCGAAGCGCGACTGCGCGCCGAACAGTTCGCCGATCGACGGCGCACGGACGCTTTCCGCGTAGGAACCGCGCAGCAGCAGGTCGGACACCGGCTTCCACAGCGCGCCGCCGGTCAGCGTCGTGTTGCCGCCGAACGTCGAATAATCGGAATGGCGGACGGCGCCGTTCAGCTCCAGGCTGCTGAAGAACGGCACGTCCTTCAGGATCGGCAGGCGGATCTCGCCGTAGACCTCGTCGACGTTGAAGCTGCCGCGCGCCGCCTGGGCGGGAATGTCGGCGCCGAGCCCGGCCTGGATGATCGGATCGGGCGTGAAGCTGCCGAACTGGTAGCGATGCTCGTAGCCGATCGCGATGCCGACCGGTCCGCCGGGCAGGTCGAAGAGCTCGCCAGAGAGGTTGGCGGTATAGTCGTTGAGCTTCTGGCTGGAACGCGAGCGCTCGTCGAAGCCGATGAAGCCGAGCATCTCGGGCGTGATCGAACCGATGCCGCCGAAGACGTTCAAGGGCACGCACGGCGCGGTGCACTGGCTGATCGGCCCCAGCGCCTGCTGGAGGCGGGCGACGTTGACGTTGCCGGTGAAGACCTGGTCGGCGTCGTTATGGCCGACGATGGCGCTGGCGTCCCAGTACCAGTTGCGTCCGAGCATCTCGAACTTTCCGTCGAACGTGCCGGTCACCTGCATCGTGTCGACGGTCTGACTGTAGGTGCGCTGCCCCGCCTCGACCAGGCGTCGGAAGATCGCCGAATAGGTCGCGGGCTGGCCGTTGCCGCCGCCGTTCAGCGTCCGTCCGAACGGGTTGAACGGGTTGGTGATGTCGATCGAGAGGACACGCGTCAGCGGCCCGCCGCCGGCGTCGGGACCGATCGGCAGCGGCAGGAAGGCGGCCTGGTTCTGCGAGCTGCGACGGTTGTAGACCGCTTTCAGGCGGAAGTTGATCGCCTCGCTCAGCTCGGCACGCGCGTTGACGAAGCCGCCGTAGCGCTCGCTGGGCGTCAGGAAGTAGTTGAATGGCGCGAAGTTGAAGCGGTCGGCGGCGGTGAACGCCTTGAAGTCGCCGCCCGCCAGCGTCGGGTCGTACACTGCGCGGCGGCCGGTCACCGGCGCGCGCAGGGTCAGGTTCTGGCCGTTGACGAGGAAGCGACCGAGCGGCGTGTAGCTGGAACAGCCGCCGATCGGGTCGGCGCAGCTGGTCTGGCCGGGATTGGGGAATTGCGAGATGTCGCGGTCGCGCGCGCTGACCGACTGCTGCTTGATGTAGAAACCGCCCGCGACGAAATCGACCGGCGCGC
>JAKONL010000201.1 GCA_022701965.1 Burkholderiaceae bacterium
GGCCTGGCGGGCAGCGGCATGATCGCCGCCGCCGAGCGCGCCGGCCTGAAGCCGGTGGAGGAGGTCTTCGCCGACCGCGGCTACATGCCCGACGGCAGCCTGGTGCCGCGCAGCCGGCCCGACGCGCTGATCGTCGACGAGGAGCAGTCGCTCGCGCAGACGCTGTCGCTGGTGCGCGACCATCGCGTGACGGCCGTCGACGGCAGCGTCGTCGCGGTCAACGCGCAGAGCGTGTGCCTGCACGGCGACGGCGCCCACGCGCTGGCCTTCGCGCGCCGCATCCGCCAGACGCTGGAGCAGGAGGGCATCGCCGTCATGGCGACGGGCGCCTGAGCCCGTCCAGCCGCCCGAGCCAGTCGAGCAGCGCGGTGTTGACCAGCGCCGGCTTCTCCATCGTCAGCATGTGGCCGCACTGCGGCAGGAAATGCAGTTCGGCCTGCGGCACGAGATCGGCGATCTCCTGCGAGCAGTCGGGCGCGGTCAGGCGGTCGCCGTCGCCGCAGAGCACCAGCACCGGACAGCGCAGCGCACCCAGGTGCCGGCGCGCGTCGGGCCGGTGCATCACGGCGCGGTTCTGGCGCACCAGCTGGTCGACGCCCGCGTCCAGCACCAGCTCGACATAGCGCCGCAGCAGCGCCTTGTCGGCGGCCTGCGCCGGGTGGAACGCGAACACCGAATTGAACTCGATCAGTTCGCGCGCATCGCCGCGCTCGAACATGCCGATGGCCGACTCCCTGAGCCTGAACATCTCCGGCGTCTCCGGGCGCGGATTGGTGCCGAGCAGGGCGAGGCCGGCCACGCGTTCCGGTGCCTGCCGTGCGGCCTCCATGGCGACCATGCCGCCCATTGATGCGCCGCACAGGACCAGCGCGCCGTCGTGTTCGGACAGCACCGCCGCGGCCATCGCCTCGATGCGGTCGTGGCGCGTGTGGGCGTCGCTGACCGTGGCCTCGACCGGATGCGCAAGCGCGGCCAGGGCGTCCAGCTGCGATCGCCAGATGCGCGCGTCGCAGGCGAGGCCGGGCAGGAAGACGAGACGGGGCGCGGGTCGGGACGGCGGTGAAATCATCCCTGCATTCTGAGCGAGGACAATCCCGGGGCATGTCCACACCGAACGCCACCGCCGCTTCGACGGCCACCGACATCCTCCTCGTCCGGCACGGCGAGACCGCCTGGAACCGCGAGCTGCGCTTCCAGGGCCACGTCGACATCCCGCTCAACGACGCGGGCCACGAGCAGGCGCGACGCGTCGGCCTGCGGCTGGCCGGCGAACACGTCGACCACGCGTTCTCCAGCGACCTGATGCGCGCGCAGCAGACCGCCGCGCCGGCCGCGCAGCTGCTCGGTCTCAAGGTGGTGACGCAGGCCGGGCTGCGCGAGCAGCACTTCGGTGTCGTCGAGGGATTGCGCGGCGAGGAGATCCGCGAACTGCATCCGCGCGCCTGGGAAGAGTGGCTGGAGTTCCGCGAGGACCACGCGATGCCCGAGGGCGAGTCGGCGCGGCAGTTCCACGCGCGCGTGATCGGCGCGCTGGGCGCGATCGCGGCGGCGCATGCGGGGGCCACGTTGCTGGTCGTCACGCACGGCGGCGTGCTCGACATGGTGTGGCGCACCGCGCGCGGCCTGGGCCTGAACGGCCCGCGCCAGAGCGACATCCCGAACGCCGGCATCAACCGCATCCGGCTGGCCGATCCGTCGAAGCCGACGGACATCGAGATCCTCGGCTGGGCCGACACGGCACACCTGGCCGACCTGCCGCCGCAGCCGGTCTACGACCAGCGGCGGCATCTCAGGGACCGGTGACGTTCAGAGCGCGGCGGTGACGATGATCTCCACGCGCAGGTCCGGCGCGGCGAGCTTGGCTTCGCAGGTGGCGCGCGTGGGCATCGCGTCCTTCGGCACCCACTCGGCCCAGGCGGCGTTCAGGCCGGCGAAGTCGCGGTCGATGTCCTGCAGCCAGATCTGCACCGACAGCAGGCGCTTCTTGTCCGTGCCGACGCTCTCGAGGTAGCCGTCGATCTTCTTCAGGATGTCGGCGGTCTGCGCCTGCGCGTCGCCGCTGCGGTCGGTGGCCGTGCAGCCGGCCACGTAGACCACGCCGTTGTGGACCACGACGCGAGAGAGGCGTTCGTTGGACTGGTGGCGCTGGATGTCGTCGCTCATGAGTGGAGTTCCTTTTCTTTTTTCGGTGAAAGCGTGCCGCTTTCGTCGCGGCGGGGTGGATGACGGGAGAACCGGTCGACGGCGAAGGCCGCGATCGGCAGGTCGGTGCGGCCCTCGGTGACCAGGTCGGCGACGATGCGCCCGCCGATCGGGCCGAGCTCGAAGCCGTGGGCCGAGAAGCCGAAGGCATGCACCAGGTTCGGCGAGGCGATGCTCGGGCCGATGACGGGAATGTTGTCGGGCATGAAGGCCTCGACGCCGGCCCAGGCGCGGTTGATGCCCAGCGGCTGCAGGTGCGGGAACAGGTCGGTCACGGTGCGCGCGCTGGCGGCGAGCCTGGGCATGTCGACCTCGCCGTGGCGTTGCGCGAGGCTCGCCGGGCAGCGCAGCCCGCCGCCGATGAGCACCGTGCCGTTGGCGAACTGCTTGAAGGACAGCGCGCGCCCGGTCGCGCCGAGCACCGGCTTCACGAATGGCGGTGCGCGGTGCGTGATCATCAGCATCAGCCCGCCGGTCTCCACCGGCACCGCGTCGCCGGCCTGCGCCGCGAACGCGCCGGCCCAGGCGCCGGCCGCGTTGACGAGATGCTCCGCGCTGAAAGTCCTCTCGCCGCACTGCACGTGCCAGCGGCCCGCGCGATGCTCGATGCGCTCGGCCGGCGTTTCCTCGTGCACGACCGCGCCGGCCCGCTCGGCGGCCAGCCGGAAAGCGGTGACCGCGCGGTAGGGCAGCGCATGGCCGTCGTCGCGCACCCAGATCGCGCCGGTGACGTGCGGCGCGATCGCGGGCACCAGTTCACGCACCCGATGCGCATCGACGAGTTCCTCGTGCGTGAAGCCGAGCGAATGCAACAGCCGCACGCGCTCGCGCAGCACCTCGAATTCGGCCTCGGTCTCCGACACCTTGAGCTGGCCGCTGGGCACGAAACCGCAGTCGTCGCCGACGATCTCGGGCAGCCGGTGCCACATCTCGCGCGAGGCGAGTGCGAGCGGAATCTCCGCGACGTCGCGCCCGGAGGTGCGCACGCCGCCGGCGTTCACGCCCGAGGCGTGCCGGCCGCTGTACTGCGCCTCCAGCAGCGTGACCTTGCAGCCGCGCCGCGCGAGGTGCAGCGCGCTCGACATGCCGTGGAAGCCGCCGCCGAGGACGACGACGTCAGTCATTCGCGATGTGGCCGGCCAGCTCGCCGAGCGACACCGGCTTGATCGGCGGGCGGATGCGGTAGTAGCCGACCTCGGCCGGCGCCACGCCGCGCGCCTCGGCGATGACCTCGGTCACCGTCAGGCCGCACTGGCGCCCCTGGCACGGGCCCATGCCGCAGCGGCCGAAAGCCTTGGCCTGGTTCGGGCCGTGGCAGCCGAGCTTGACGAATCCACGGATGTCGCCGGCCGTGACCTCCTCGCAGCGGCAGACGACGACGTCGTCGGCCGGCACGCGGTTGGCCTGCTTCGGCCGGTAGAGCGCGTCGAGGAACGGGCGGATGCGCAGGTTGCTCGCGAGCGCCGCACGGATCGGCGCGGCGCGGCGGTCGCGCTCGGCCTCGGGCAGCTTGCCGAGCGAATGCAGTGCGCCGAGCGCGGCGAGCTCGCCCTGCAAGGCGGATGCGACCGCGCCACCGATGCCCATGCCGTCGCCGGCGAGCGAGACGTTGGCGACGCTGAGCGCGCCCCAGGCGTCGGTCTCGGGCGTCCAGCACAGCTGCGCGTTGTCCCAGCGGTGCGCGGCGCGCAACGACCAGGTGAACTGCGTGTTGGGCACGACGCCGTGGTGCAGCAGCAGCGTCGAGGTCTCGATGCGGTGCGAGGTGCCGCCGGCCTCGAAGCGCAGCGCCCGCACCGCGTCGCCGGCGTCGTCGCCCTCGACCGCCAATGCCCGCGCGCCGGTGAAGAAGGGCACGCCCGCGCGCCTGAGCACGCGCATCAGCGCGAGCCCCTTCTGCAGGTAGCGCCAGCCGGCCAGCGCGCCGCCCAGGTGCGGGATCGCGCGGCGATAGTCTTCCGTCGCGGTGGTGTCGACCAGCGCGCGGATCGGCACGCCGGCGCGCACGTACTGCCAGCCGAGCAGGTAGAGCAGCGGGCCGCAGCCGGCCAGCACGACCGGCTCGGCGGGCACCACGTCGGCGCTCTTGAGCAGGATCTGCGCGGCGCCGGCCGTGAGCACGCCGGGCAGCGTCCAGCCGGGGATCGGGAACGGGCGCTCCATCGCGCCGGAGCAGACGATCACGCGCTCGGCCTTCAGCGTGGCGGTCTTGCCGCCGCGCAGGTAGTGGACGGTGCCGTCGGGCACGATCTGCCAGACCGCGGCATCGGCGATGTGCAGCGCGCCGCAGGCGCGGAAGCGCTCGGCCAGCGGCTTGCCGGCGGCGTAGTCGGGGCCGAGCATCTCGAGGCGGCGCGCCGGCGCGGTGGTGACGGCGCGGTAGATCTGGCCGCCGACGGCGCGCTGCTCGTCGAGCACCACGACGCGCGCGCCGAGGCCGGCCGCGGTGATGGCCGCCGCCATGCCGGCCGGGCCGGCGCCGACGACGGCGATGTCGAAACGCTCGACCGCGGCGGGAACGGTGTCATTGCGCATGCGTCGTCTCCGGGCCGGTCGTCTCGGGCAGGTCGAAGGCGCGCAGGCCCTGCTGCGTGCGCACCTTCATGCCGGGCGCGACGGCGATCAGGCAGCTCTGCCGGTTGGGTACGCCGTCGATCTCGACCAGGCAGTCGAAGCAGGCGCCCATCATGCAGAACGGCGCGCGCGCCGCGCCGCTGACCGGCGTGGTGCGGAAGGCCGAGACGCCGGCGGCGAGCAGCGCCGCGGCGACCGTGCAGCCGGCCGGTGCCTGGAGCGGCCGGCCGTCGAAGGTCAGCGCGACCTGCGGGCCTTCGGGTGCCGACAGCGGCTTGAACAGGGGCCGGGACTTGCGCGGGGTGTCAGTGGGCATGGGAGAACTTCTGGTTGTCGCCGAGGAAGCGGTCGCCGGTGAAGGCTTCGGCACCGGCCGGCACGTCGTGGCCGTTGCTCTCGACCAGCCACGGCGCGATGGTGAAGACATGGTTCGCCGCCAGCGTCACGCCGCTGTGGCAGGTGACGACGAAGGCGCCCGGGCATCGCGACGATTCCTGGTAGATCGGGTAGCCGTCGGGCGTCATCACGCGCAGCGCGCCCCAGGCGCGCACCAGCCGCAGGCTCTCGAGCGCCGGGAACGCGCGCACGCCGCGCTGCGCGATGGTGGCCAGCACGTCGGCCGTGGTGCCGTCGTCCAGACCGACGTCCTCCATCGAGTCGCCGAGCTGGATCGTGCCCTCGTCGGTCTGGCGCACGTAGGTGGTCGGGTG
>JAKONL010000401.1 GCA_022701965.1 Burkholderiaceae bacterium
AAGAAACCACCACCGGCGTGCACCGCCTCAACGAGATGTCCGCCAAGGGCACGCTCCAGTTCCGCGCGATCAACGTGAACGACTCGGTCACCAAGAGCAAGTTCGACAACCTCTACGGCTGCCGCGAATCGCTGGTCGACGGCATCAAGCGCGCCACCGACGTGATGATCGCCGGCAAGGTCGCGGTCGTGGCCGGCTACGGCGACGTGGGCAAGGGCTCGGCGCAGGCGCTGCGCGCGCTCAGCGCCCAGGTCTGGGTCACCGAGATCGACCCGATCAACGCCCTGCAGGCGGCCATGGAAGGCTACAAGGTCGTGACCATGGCCTACGCCGCCGACAAGGCCGACATCTTCGTGACCACCACCGGCAACAAGGACGTGATCACGCACGACACCATGGCCGCCATGAAGGACCAGGCGATCGTCTGCAACATCGGCCACTTCGACAACGAGATCGACGTCGCGTCGATCGAGAAGTACGAATGGGAAGAGATCAAGCCGCAGGTCGACCACATCACCTTCCCGGACGGCAAGAAGATCATCCTGCTGGCCAAGGGCCGCCTGGTGAACCTGGGCTGCGGCACGGGCCATCCGAGCTTCGTGATGTCGTCGTCCTTCGCCAACCAGGTGATCGCGCAGATCGAGCTCTTCACCAAGTCGGACGTCTACGAGGCGGGCAAGGTCTACGTGCTGCCCAAGCACCTGGACGAGAAGGTCGCGCGCCTGCACCTGAAGAAGGTCGGCGCGATGCTGACCGAACTCACCGACGCGCAGGCCGCCTACATCGGTGTCGACAAGGCAGGTCCCTACAAGGCCGACACCTACCGCTATTGATCGCGCAGGGCATCCATGCGCGCTGATCAACTGCTGGTGGAGCGCGGCATGGCCGCGTCGCGGTCGCAGGCCGTGCGGCTGATCGCCGGCGGCCTGCGTTGGCGCGACGCGGGCAGCACGGACGCCTGGCGCAGCGTCGTCAGGAACCGCGACGACGTTCCCGAATCGGCCGAACTCGAGCTCGACGACGCGGCGGAGTCGCGTTACGTCTCGCGCGGCGGGCTCAAGCTCGAGGGCGCTCTCGTGGCCGCCGGCATCGACGTGCGCGGCAGGCATTGCCTGGACGTCGGCCAGTCGACCGGTGGCTTCACCGACTGCCTGCTGCAGCACGACGCCGCGCACGTGGTCGGCGTCGACGTCGGCCACGGCCAGCTGCATGCGCGCATCCGCGACGACGCGCGCGTGACGGCGATCGAGCAGGTCAATGCGCGCGCGCTGGGCGCCGACGATCTGTTCGGCGCAGAAGACAGCGACGATGGTGATGAGAGCGACAGGCGTACGGACTTCGATCTGGTCGTCGCCGACCTTTCCTTCATCTCGCTGACGCTGGTGCTGCCGGCGCTGGTGCCGTTCCTCGCGCCGCGCGGCGACATGCTGATGCTGGTCAAGCCGCAGTTCGAGCTGCAGCCCGGGCAGGTCGGCAAGGGCGGCATCGTGCGCGACCCGGCGCTGTACGCGGTGGTCGAGACGCGCCTGCGCGAGGCGTGCGCAGTGCTCGACCTGCGTGTCGTGCGCTGGCTCGACAGCCCGATCGCGGGCGGCGACGGCAACCGCGAATTCTTTATCCACGCCGTACACGCCGTACATGCCGAAGGCGCGGGCGGCCATCCAGGAGACGCGAATGCGCCTTCCGCTGAGTTTTGAATTCTTCCCGACCAAGACCGCCGAGGGCGCGGCCAAGCTGCGCGCGGTGCGCCGGCAGCTCTATGCGCTGAAGCCCGAGTTCTGCTCGGTCACCTACGGCGCGGGCGGTTCGACGCACCAGGGCACCTTCGACGCGGTGCGCGAGATCGTCGCCGAGGACGTGCCTGCGGCGAGCCACTATTCGTGCATCGGCGCGACGCGCGCCACCGTGCGTGCGCAGCTCGCCGAACTCAAGGCGATGGGCGTGCACCGGCTCGTCGCGCTTCGCGGCGACCTGCCCAGCGGCTACGGCATCGGCGGCGAGTTCCAGTACGCGAGCGACCTGGTGACCTTCATCCGCGAGGAGACCGGGCGCGACTTCCACGTCGAGGTCGCCTGCTATCCGGAGATCCATCCGCAGGCACGCTCGCCCGAGGCCGACCTCAGGGCCTTCGCGCTCAAGATGAAGGCCGGTGCCGATTCGGCGATCACGCAGTATTTCTTCAGTGCCGAGGCGTACTTCCGGTTCGTCGACGATGCGAGGAAGCTCGGCGTCGATGCGCCGATCGTGCCGGGCGTGATGCCCATCACCAGCTCGACGCAGCTGCTGCGCTTCTCGGATGCCTGCGGCGCCGAGATCCCGCGCTGGATCCGGTTGCGGCTGCAGGCCTACGGCGACGACCTCGAGTCGATCCGCGCGTTCGGCCTGGACGTCGTGACGGGCCTGTGCGAGAAGCTCCGCGACGGCGGCGCTCCCGCGCTGCATTTCTACACGATGAACCAGGCCGCCGCGCCGCTCGCCGTGCTCGATCGGCTCGGCTGGAACGCATGAGCGACTACCGGCGCGGGGCCGCGGCGAGGCGCCTGGGCGCCTGTGCCGCGTCCATCGTGTTCGGCAGCGCGGCGGTCTTCGCGCTGGAGGGCTGCACCGTCACGCCCGACCCGGACCCGGTCGCCGCAGCCAATGCCGCGCCCGCCGTGGCGATGTCGTCGTCGGGCACCGGCCTGCGTCCGCTGGTACGCGGCATCAGCGTGCCCTCGGGCGCGCCTGCGCGCTCGTCGGTGGCGTCGGTGAACTACGAGCTGTCCTCCTCCGGCAGCGATGCGCCGCTCGAAGGCATCGACGACGGCATTCCCGGCGACCGGCCGCCCGGGGAGTTCTTCCAGCGCGGCGGTGCCTCCTGGTACGGCATCCAGTTCCACCAGCGCCGCACGGCGAACGGCGAACGCTTCGACATGTCGGCCTTCACGGCCGCGCATCGCACGCTGCCCTTCGGCACGCCGGTGTGCGTGCGCAGCCTGACCAACGGCCGCGAGGTGCTGGTTCGCGTCAACGACCGCGGCCCGTTCGGCCCCGGTCGCATCATCGACCTGAGCCGCGCGGCGGCCGAGGCGATCGACATGGTCGGCCTGGGCATCAAGCAGGTGGCCATCACGGTGATGGACGACAGCGGCATGCGCTGCGGCGGCACGCCGGTGGACCGGGCCGCGCTGTCGGCGCTGGCCGCGACCGGCGACGAGGCGACGCCCGCGCCGGCATCGCCTGCTTCACGTGGCGCATCGAAGCTGGCGAGGGCACGCAGCCGGCCCTGAGCGAAGCCCTGGGGCATCGGGTTGCGCATGCACATAGGGCAAGTCCCAATCGTTTCGGACGGTGCGGCGTCGCACAGTCGATCGGCCCGCCGGACGACCGGCGGGCGCATCGACATCGAACGAATAACAGGAGACAACAAAGATGCCCGCAACCACGCGCCGCCCCGTGTGCTTCACCTTGACCATCGCCGCCCTCGCGGTCGTGGCTTCGACCGCGCTTCCCGCCCTGGCGCAGAACATCGACAAGCTCAAGCAGATGAAGGTGTCGGGCACCGATCCCAACATCCCGACGGTCGTGCAGACCGGCAAGAACGCCGATCAGCTGCGTGCCAACCTCAAGGCCATCAAGCTTCCGCCGGGTTTCAAGATCGACCTGTACGCCGTGGTGCCCGATGCGCGTTCCATCGCCGTCGCGCCGGCGGCCAACATGATGTTCGTCGGCACCCGCAAGACGAACGTCTGGGCCGTGACCAATCGCAACGGCGGCGATACGGCCACCGAAGTGAAGCAGTTCGCGCCGTCCCTCAACTTCCGCAATCCCAACGCGGTGTGCTGGACCAAGGACGGCTTCCTGATCGTGGTCGAGAGCAACCACGTCTATTCCTTCCCGGGGGCCGAGTTCTTCTACGACACGCCCGACGTCGCGGTGGCCGAGGTCGTGCCGCAGGGCCAGCTGATCCCGGTGGAGGAGGAATCCTTCAACCACAGCGGCCGCGTGTGCCGCGTCGGCCCCGACAACAAGCTCTACATCACGCTCGGACAGCCCTTCAACGTCCAGCCGCGCGAGAAGCTGGCGCTCTACACGAAGACCGGCATCGGCGGCATCGTCCGCATGAATACCGACGGCAGCGGCCGCGAGGTCTATGCCACCGGCATCCGCAACTCGGTGGGCATGGACTTCAATCCGAAGGACGGCAGCCTGTGGTTCACCGACAACCAGACCGACGGCATGGGCGACGACATCCCGCTCGGCGAGATCAACCGCGCCACCAAGGC
>JAKONL010000404.1 GCA_022701965.1 Burkholderiaceae bacterium
TGAAGGAGTTCGAGCCGAAGAACCCCAAGAGCCTGATGCTGCGCACGCACTGCCAGACCTCGGGCTGGTCGCTCACCGAGCAGGACCCCTACAACAACGTCGTGCGCACCACCATCGAGGCGATGGCCGCGGTCTTCGGCGGCACGCAGTCGCTGCACACCAACGCGCTCGACGAGGCGATCGCGCTGCCCACCGAGTTCAGCTCGCGCATCGCGCGCAACACGCAGCTCATCATCCAGGAAGAGACCCACATCACGAGCGTCGTCGACCCGTGGGCCGGCAGCTACATGATGGAGAAGCTCACGCAGGACATGGCGGACGCGGCCTGGACCATCATCGAGGAGGTCGAGGCGATGGGCGGCATGACGCGCGCCGTCGACAGCGGCTGGGCCAAGCTCAAGATCGAGGCGGCCGCCGCCGACAAGCAGGCCCGCATCGACTCCGGCCGCGACGTCATCGTCGGCGTCAACAAGTACAAGCTCAAGACCGAGGACGCGATCGACAGCCTGTCGATCGACAACGTGCGCGTGCGCGACAGCCAGGTCGCCAAGCTGAAGGCGATCCGCGCGACGCGCGACGGTGTCGCCGTGCAGGCCGCGCTCGACGCGCTCACGGCCGCGGCCGAGAGCGGGGAAGGCAACCTGCTGGCGCTGAGCGTCGACGCGGTGCGCCTGCGCGCGACGGTCGGCGAGATCAGCGACGCGCTGGAGAAGATCTACGGGCGCCACCGCGCCGACACGCAGAAGGTGACCGGCGTCTATGCCGCGGCCTACGACTCGGCCGAAGGCTGGGAGGCGCTGCAGCACGAGATCGCCGCCTTCGCCGACGAGCAGGGCCGCCGGCCGCGCGTGATGATCTCCAAGCTCGGCCAGGACGGCCACGATCGCGGCGCCAAGGTGGTCGCGACCGCCTTCGCCGACCTGGGCTTCGACGTCGACATGGGGCCGCTGTTCCAGACGCCCGAGGAATGCGCGCGCCAGGCGATCGAGAACGACGTGCACGCGGTCGGCGTGAGCACGCTCGCCGCCGGCCACAAGACGCTGGTGCCCGCCATCATCGACGAGCTGAAGAAGCAGGGCGCCGACGACATCATCGTGTTCGTCGGCGGCGTGATCCCGCGCGGCGACTACGAGATGCTCTACGAGGCCGGCGTCAAGGGCATCTACGGCCCGGGCACGCCGATCCCGGCGAGCGCCAAGGACGTGCTCGAGCAGATCCGCGCGTCGGTCGCAGCCAAAGACGCGGCGTGAGCGAGATCCTGTCGCGGCTGTCGCTGCAGCCGGTCGAATCTGGCGACTTCGAGGCCATGCTGGCCCTGCGCATCGACGCGATGCGCCCGAGCCTGGAGCGCGTGGGCCGTTTCGACCTGGCGCGCTCGCGCGAGCGGCTGAACGCGGGCTTCGTCGTGCCGTTCATGCACCACATCGTGATCGACGGCGAGCAGCGCGTGGGCTTCGTCACGCTCAAGCCCGAAGGCCCGGACGCCCTGCGGCTGGACCACCTGTACCTGCGCACCGGCTTCCAGGGATGCGGCATCGGCGAATGGGTCCTGCACTGGGCCCGGGACCAGGCGCGCGCGCAGCGGCGGGACATCGTGCTCACCGCGCTCGTGCAGAGCGACGCCAACCGCTTCTACCTGCGCCACGGGTTCGTGCTGGAAGGAGGAGAGGGCGTGGACCTGCACTACCGCTGGCGCGTCTCGGCGGAGGCTACGTGCTGAAGGCGGTCGATGCCCTCGATGCGGCGATCGTCGGCTCGAGCGGCATGGCCCAGCGCCGGGCGATCGCCAAGGCCATCACGCTGCTCGAGTCGACGCGCGCCGACCATCGAACCCGCGCGGACGAACTGCTCACGGCGCTGCTGCCGCGCACCGGAGGGTCCTTCCGGCTCGGCATCTCGGGCGTCCCGGGGGTCGGCAAGTCGACCTTCATCGAGACGCTCGGCCTGTTCCTGATCGCACAGGGCCGGCGCGTGGCGGTGCTCACGATCGACCCCTCGTCCACCGTCTCCGGCGGCTCGATCCTCGGCGACAAGACGCGCATGGACATGCTGTCGGTCAACGAGCAGGCCTACATCCGGCCCAGCCCGTCGAGCGGCACGCTCGGCGGCGTGGCCGAGAAGACGCGCGAGGCGATGCTGGTGTGCGAGGCGGCCGGCTACGACGTGGTGATCGTCGAGACCGTCGGCGTCGGCCAGAGCGAGACGGCGGTCGCCGGCATGACCGACATGTTCGTGCTGATGCAGCTGCCCAACGCCGGCGACGACCTGCAGGCCATCAAGAAGGGCGTGATGGAGATCGCCGACCTGGTGGTCATCAACAAGTCCGACCTCGACCGCGACGCCGCCACGCGCGCCCAGGCGCAGATCACCTCGGCCCTGCGGCTGTTCGGCCATCACGGCAATCCGGCGCATGCGGAAGCGATGAAGGCCGCGCATGCCGCGCCGGGCTCGCCCGAGGCCGAGATCCGTTTCTGGCAGCCGCAGGTGATGCAGCTCAGCGCACTGCAGGGAACGGGCGTCGACGCGTTCTGGGCTTCCGTCGCGCGCTTCCGTTCGCTGCAGCAGGCCAACGGCCGGCTGCAGGCGCGGCGCGAGAAGCAGGCGCTCTCGTGGATGTGGGAACGCATCGACGCCGGCCTCAAGCAGGCCTTCCGCCAGCATCCGCAGGTGCGCGGCCTGCTGCCCGACACCATCGCCCAGGTGGCGGCCGGCACCCTGCCCGCGTCGACCGCCGCCCGTCAGCTCCTCGCCACGGCGCGCATCGCCGAGGTCGATCCGCCCGCCTGACCCGATCCATTTCCCCGACCCCACTCCGGACGCGAAAGCCATGAAAGAAATCCTCGAACAACTCGAACAGCGACGCGCCCAGGCGCGCCTGGGCGGTGGCCAGAAGCGCATCGACGCGCAGCACAAGAAGGGCAAGCTGACCGCGCGCGAGCGCATCGAGCTGCTGCTCGACGACAACACGTTCGAGGAGTGGGACATGTTCGTCGAGCACCGCTCGAGCGACTTCGGCATGGCCGACCACAAGATTCCGGGCGACGGCGTGGTCACCGGCTACGGGATGATCAACGGCCGCCTGGT
>JAKONL010000415.1 GCA_022701965.1 Burkholderiaceae bacterium
TCGTCAAGCCCGACGGCGCCGAACTCGCGTTCGACGTGCAGGCCTTTCGCAAGTACTGCCTCATCAACGGGCTGGACGACATCGGCCTGACGCTGCAGAAGAAGGACAAGATCAAGGCCTTCGAAGCCGAGCGCCTGGCGACCAAGCCCTGGCTGGCCAAGGCCTCGCTGGTCTGAGCCCGTTCCATCCCTACAAGATTCCAGACAAGAAGATCCGCTCATGAAAATCGCAGTTCTGCCGGGTGACGGCATCGGCACCGAAATCGTCGCGCAGGCCGTCCGCGTGCTCGAGGCGCTCGACCTGAAGCTCGAGATGGAGACCGCGCTGGTCGGCGGCGTGGCCTACGACGCCCACGGCCATCCGCTGCCCGACGCCACGCTCAAGCTCGCGAAGGAAGCCGACGCCGTGCTCTTCGGTGCCGTCGGCGACTGGAAGTACGACAAGCTCGAACGCCAGTTCCGCCCCGAGCAGGCCATCCTCGGCCTGCGCAAGAACCTCGGACTGTTCGCCAACTTCCGCCCGGCGATCTGCTACGAGCAGCTGGTCGATGCGTCGAGCCTCAAGCCCGAACTGATCGCGGGACTGGACATCCTCATCATCCGCGAGCTCACCGGCGACATCTACTTCGGCCAGCCGCGCGGACGGCGCACCGCCGTCGACGGCCACTTCCCAGGCGCCGAAGAGGCGTTCGACACGATGCGCTATTCGCGCCCCGAGGTCGAGCGCATCGCACGCGTGGCTTTCGAGGCCGCCCGCAAGCGCAGCAAGCGCGTGACCAGCGTCGACAAGGCCAACGTGCTGGAGACCTTCCAGTTCTGGAAGGACATCGTCACCGAGGTCGGCAAGGACTACCCGGACGTCGAACTCGACCACATGTACGTCGACAACGCGGCCATGCAGCTGGTGAAGGCGCCGAAGAAGTTCGACGTGGTCGTCACGGGCAACATGTTCGGCGACATCCTCTCCGACGAGGCGGCGATGCTGACCGGCTCGATCGGCATGCTGCCCTCGGCGTCGCTCAATTCGAGCAGCCAGGGGCTGTACGAACCCAGCCACGGCAGCGCACCGGACATCGCCGGCAAGGGCGTGGCGAACCCGCTCGCGACGATCCTGAGTGCAGCGATGATGCTGCGCTACTCGCTGAACCAGCAAGAAGCCGCGGATCGTATCGAAAGCGCGGTGAAGAAAGTGCTGGCGCAAGGCCTGCGGACCCCCGACATCCACAGCCAGGGCACCACGAAGGTGGGCACGGTCGCGATGGGCGATGCGGTGCTCAAGGCGCTGTAGGGCAAAGTCCATCGAGCCATGGCGTCGTTGTTCAGGCAATGCTCGACGAGACCCTCCCAAGTCGCGTCGTGCGGTACGCCCCTGGCTATAATCTGGCCGATGTCTGCCGCCCGACCGTTCACACTGAACCCAGCATTCGCCGCCACGGCCGATGTGGTCGCGCGCGCGGTCATTACCAAAACCACGACCATCAAGGGCTGAGAGAGCCTGGTTCGTCGTGCGCCCTCCCCCGGCCAGACGAGCCGGGCCCCTCGGCTGTTGCTGATCGCGGGAATCTTTATCTGTTGAAGGGCGATGACATGAGCAAGTTGGTAGGCCTCGTCGGCTGGCGCGGCATGGTGGGTTCGGTCCTGATGGATCGCATGATGGCCGAAGGCGATTTCGGCCTCATCGAGCCGGTCTTCTTCTCCACTTCCAATGCCGGCGGCAAGGCTCCGGCGATGGCGAAGAACGAGACCACGCTCAAGGACGCGCACGACATCGACGCGTTGAAGAAGTGCGACATCGTCATCACCGCCCAGGGCGGGGACTACACCGGCGAGGTGTTTCCGAAACTGCGCGCCGCCGGCTGGAACGGCCACTGGATCGACGCGGCCTCGACCCTGCGCATGAACGACGACGCGATCATCGTGCTCGATCCGGTCAACCTCCCGGTGATCCAAAACGCGCTGGTCAAGGGCGGTCGCAACTGGGTCGGCGGCAACTGCACCGTGAGCTGCATGCTGATGGGCGTCGGCGCGCTGTACAAGGCGGGCCTGGTCGAGTGGATGACCAGCATGACCTACCAGGCGGCCTCGGGCGGCGGTGCGCAGCACATGCGCGAGCTGCTCACGCAGTTCGGCACCCTCAACGCAGAAGTGCGCTCGCTGCTCGACGATCCAAAATCCGCCATCCTGGAGATCGACCGCAGGGTACTGCACAGGCAACAGAATCTGTCAGCCGCCGAGACGGCCAACTTCGGTGCCCCGCTGGGCGGGTCGCTGATTCCCTGGATCGACAAGGATCTCGGCGACGGCATGTCCAAGGAAGAATGGAAGGGCGGCGCCGAGACCAACAAGATCCTCGGCCAGGGTGCGGGCTTCGGCACCGCCGCGACGCCGGTCGACGGTTTCTGCGTGCGGATCGGCGCCATGCGCTGCCACAGTCAGGCGCTGACCTTCAAGCTGAAGAAGGACGTTCCGGTGGCCGACATCGAGGCGATGATCGCCGGCGACAACGCCTGGGCCAAGGTGATTCCGAACACGCGCGAGGCGACTGTCAAGAGCCTGACGCCGGTCGCGGTCACCGGCACGATGGACATTCCCGTCGGCCGTATCCGCAAGCTGGCGATGGGGCCCGAGTACTTCGGCGCTTTCACCATCGGCGACCAGTTGCTCTGGGGCGCTGCCGAGCCGCTACGCCGCATGCTGCGCATCCTGCTGGAGGCGTGATAGGGGCTTGGTTCCGATGCCCGCATTCGGCGCCTGGAACCAATGGCTTTCTTGTCAGTGTTTGGAGATGATGTTAACGTCTCCTTACACTTTTAGGGGCTGCGCTGCCCTTTTCATAGCATGAAACGACATCCGCTGCCGCCGACCGGCGTCCCGGCTTATCCGGTCGGCCGACTTCCGCGCCTCGCACCGCTCGCACTGGCGGCGGCGGCGGTGGGCGTCGTCCTCGGCACGGCAAGCGGTGAGGCGACGGCGCTGTCTCTGGGGCGGATGAGCGTGCTGTCCGCCCTCGGCGAGCCTCTGCGGGCCGAGGTGAGCGTCGCCGAAATCACCCCCGCCGAGGCCGAGACATTGCGCATCGGCGTCGCATCGAGCGAGACTTTCCGCACGGCCGGCATCGCCTACAACGCCGCGCTGGCCGACGTGAGAGCTACCCTGCAACGACGGGCCGACGGCCGCTACGTCGTGTTGCTCACCAGCTCGCGCGGATTCACCGATCCCTTCGTCGACCTGTTGCTCGAGGCCAACACGGGCAGCAGCCGCGTCGTCCGGGATTTCACATTGCTGCTGGATCCGCCGTCGAACCGTCCCGCACCGGTCGGGCCGAACCCACCGTCGCAGGCGCAGGCGCAGACCCCGTCCGTATCCCAGAAGCTCCCGGCCATCGTCCAGGACACGCAGCGTCCCGCACCGACGATTGCCGCGCCCTCGCCACGCGTGGCTAGAACGAGCCCGTCCACCCCGGTTCCGACGACCGCGGAACCGTCGTCCGCCACGGCCGTACCGCCGCAGCTCGCGGTGCGCCGGGGCGACACGGCCAGCGGAATCGCCGAAGCCCATCGGCCCGCGGACATCTCGCTCGACCAGATGTTGGTGGCTCTCCTGAGCGTCAATCCGGACGCTTTCATCAACGGCAACCTGAACCGCATCAAGGCCGGCGCGCTGATCTCGCTGCCGAACGCCGCCCAGGCAGGCAGCTTGCCCGCAGCCGAGGCACGGCGCAGGGTGGTTGCGCAGAGCCGGGATTTCGGCGACTACCGCCGGACGCTGGCCGAGAATGCGCCCGCGTCTGCGGTCGCCGACCCCGGCCGGAACGCGAGCGGCAGGCTGCAGGCCAGTGTCGAGGACCGGAGTGCCGCCGCAGGATCTCCCGACAAGCTCACGATCGCCCAGGGTCGGCTCGGCGACGGGCAACTCGCGCAGGCGCGGCAGGCGCAGGACAACGACACGCGCGTGGCGGAGCTGTCCAAGAACATCGGCGACCTCAGCCGGCTCCAGGCCGCCGGAGCCGCCGCGAGCACCGGCCTGCCGGCGGTCTCGGGCGTCGGAGCCGGCGCATCGCCTGCCGTCCCCGCGGTCGCCGGGGCTTCCGCGACCTCGGCCGCTCCGGCGGCTGTCGAAAGCGCAGCACCGCCCCGCACGGCGACGCCTGCGACGGTTGCGGCGTCGGCCGCTGCGATGCCTTCCGCACCGGCGAGCGCCGAGGAGGAATCCTGGTACGCCGGCCTGCTCGACAATCCGGTCCTGCTCGGCATCCTGTCGCTGCTCGTGCTGGTGTCCGGCTGGCTCGCCTATCGTCTGGCAGGCCGGCGCCGTCGGGATGCGGGAGAAAGCGTGTTTCTCGACAGCCGCCTGCCCAAGGATTCCTTCTTCGCCGGGAGCGGCGGCGAGTCGGTCGACACCAAGAATCGCGGCAATTCGATCATTTCCTCGCTGTCCTACTCGCCGGGCCAGTTCGACGCCGGTGACGTCGATCCGGTGGCCGAAGCAGACGTATACCTTGCCTACGGGCGCGACCTCCAGGCCGAGGAAATCCTTCGCGAGGCGCTGCGCGTGAATCCGGAGCGTGCCGCCATCCATCTGAAGCTGCTCGAGATCCACGCCAAGCGCCGCGATCTGCGTGCCTACGAGACGCTCGCGATGGAAGTACGCAAGCTCACCGCGGG
>JAKONL010000459.1 GCA_022701965.1 Burkholderiaceae bacterium
CGACGCACGCTGCTGATGGCGGCGATCGCTTCGGCGGCGCCCGGCGCTTTCGCGCTGCCGCCGCGCACGCTGCAGTTCCCGCGCGACTTCGGCAGCCACCCCGACCTGCGCACCGAGTGGTGGTACATCACCGGCCATGCGCGATCGAAGGGTCGCGAGTTCGGTTTCCAGCTGACCTTCTTCCGCTCGCGCATCGACGGTACGCAGCAGATGACGTCCGCGTTCGCCGCGCGGCAGCTCGTGTCGGCGCATGCGGCGGTCACCGACCTGCAGGGCCGCCGGCTGCTGCACGACCAGCGCATCGCGCGCGCCGGCTTCGGTATCGCCGAGGCTGCCGAAGCCGACACCGCGGTGCGGCTGCGCGACTGGTCGCTGGTGCGCGATGCCGCCACCGGACGCTATGCCGCGCAGCTTCCCGCCGGCGACTTCGCGCTCGCGCTGGACATCGCGCCGACGCAGCCCCTGCTGCTCCAGGGCGACGCCGGCCTCTCGCGCAAGGGCCCCGATGCCGCCCAGGCGAGCTACTACTACAGCGAGCCGCAGCTCGCGGTGCGGGGCCGGATCGTGCTCGAGGGTCGTGTCTTCGAACTCGACGACGGCACCGCGTGGCTCGACCACGAATGGAGCGAGGCGCTGCTGCATCCGGACGCCGTAGGCTGGGACTGGATCGGCATGAACCTCGACGACGGCAGCGCCCTCACCGCCTTCCACCTGCGGCGCGCCGACGGCAGCACGCTGTGGTCCGGGGGCTCGTGGCGGCCGCGCCAGGGCGCAGCGCGCATTTTCCGCAGCGACGACGTGCGCTTCGAGGCACAGCGCACGTGGACGAGTCCTCGCACGCAGACGCGCTATCCGGTGCGCTGGACGGTGCACACGCCAGCGGGCGAATTCACCGCGAACGCGCTGCTCGACGACCAGGAGCTCGACAGCACCGGATCGACCGGCGCGGTGTACTGGGAAGGCCTGAGCGAACTGCTGGATGCCGGCGGCCGGCGCGTGGGCCGCGGCTACCTGGAAATGACCGGCTACTCGGGACGCCTGCGGCTCTAGGCGGCGTGCGCGACGCCGCCTCGGATGCGGCTTCGGCGGTCGATCGCCGACCGCCCTGAACAATAGGCACGCGAGCGTTCGCGAGCGAAAACCTGCGTGATACGGTGCCGCGCCCTCCCGGGCTTCGCACCTCATCCGGCCGTCTCCAGGCCCGGGTTTTCCTACTCAGATCTCACTCACGATGCCATGACGCACACGCTCCGAAGATTCATCCTGCTCTGCTCTCTCTTCCTGCTCACCGCCTTTCTCGGTGCCTGCGGCGGCGGCGGAAACGACAGCGAAGGCACCAGCGACAAGACGCCCTCTGCCGCCGCGCCCGCCACGCCCGCCACGCCGACGCTGTCGTCGAGCAAGGCGATCGCCTCCTTCTCCATCGCGGAAGCGTCGGCTGTCATGACCGGCCAACGCCTGCAGGTGACGGTGCCCCACGGCACCGACCTGCGACGCCTGGTCGCCACGTTCGCCGCCACCGGCGGCAGCGTGACGGTCAACGGCGAAGCGCAGGTCAGCGGTGTCACCGTCAGGGATTTCTCGCAGCCGGTCACCTACGTCGTGACTGCCGCCGACGGCAGCGCGGCGACCTACGTGGTCACGGTCGTCGAGGCGCCGAGTTCTTCCAAGGCGATCACGACGTTCTCGATCGGTGGCGTCGTGGGGACGGTGCGCGAACGCGAGATCGCCGTCACGCTGCCCAACGGCACCGACCCGAAGAGGCTGGTCGCCACGTTCTCGACCACGGGCGCTTCGGTGACGGTCGACGGCACGCCGCAGTCCAGCGGCACGACGGCGCAGGACTTCTCGGGGCCGGTCACCTACACCGTCACCGCGGCCGACGGATCGACCGGGAAGTACGTGGTCTTCGTGACCATCGCGCCGAGCGAGGCCAAGGCCCTCACGGCGTTCTCGATCGCCGGGGTCAACGGCACGATGCGCGGCGCGAACATCGACCTCGTGCTTCCGTTCGGGATGGACCGCGGCCACCAGATCGCCAGCTTCACGTCGACCGGCGCCTCGGTGTCGGTGCGCGGCGCCGCGCAGTCCAGCGGCGCCACGGTGCAGGACTTCTCCGCACCCGTACCCTACGTCGTCACGGCGGCCGACGGATCGACCGCCACCTTCACGGTGACCGTGACCTCCGCCCCGAGCCCCGCGAAATCGATCACGGCGTTCTCGGTCGGCGGCGTCCAGGCCACCGTGTCCGACCATGCGATCCATGCCACGCTGCCCGCAGGCTCCGACCCGGCGGTGCAGGTGGCCGTCTTCACCTCGACCGGCGCGAGCGTCTCCGTCGACGGCGTGGACCAGGTGAGCGGCGGACTGCCACGGGACTTCCGCCGGCCGGTGGCCTACGTGGTGCACGCCGCGGACGGGTCGACGGCGACCTACACCGTCACGGTCGACGTGGCGAAGAGCTCAGCCAAGGCCATCACGTCCTTCATGGCCGACGACAAGGCCGGGCAGATCGCCGAGAACGGGCCCGGAAAGTTCACGATCGCGGTGCCGCTGTTCTTCAGGTCCGACTTGAACTATCCGCTGGTCGTCGGCAATTCCGGCATCTATCGGCGCACCGTGACCTTCGCGACGACCGGCGTCAAGGTGACGGTCGACGGCGTGGTGCAGAAGAGCGGCACGGTCGTCGATTTCTATCGCGGGCTCGGAACGCCGCCGCTCGAGCCGATCGTCTATGTCGTGACTGCGGAAGACGGCTCCACCGCGAGCTACACGATCGCGCCGTACACCCTCAGCATCGCGGTGCTGGCGCCAAACTGACAAGGCGACGAGGGCCCGCGCGACGAGATCGGGATCAGCGCGTGGGTGCCTTGCGCGTCCTGCGCCGTTCGATGAACGCGATGATCTCGCCCATGATGCCCTTGCGGAAGGCCAGCACGCAGATCACGAAGATCAGGCCGGTGACCATGGTCACCGACTCGCCGAGCGTGGTGAACCATTCGACGGAGGTGATGCGCGCGAGCAGGTTGCCCAGTTCGCCGATCTTGTTCTCCAGCAGCACCACCACCGCCGCGCCCACCAGCGGACCCGACAGCGTGCCCAGCCCGCCGACCAGCGTCATCAGCACGACCTGGCCCGAAGCGGTCCAGTGCACGTCCGACAGCGTCGCGAAGCCCAGGACCAGCGTCTTGAGCGAGCCCGCGAGGCCGGCGAGCGCCGCCGAGATCACGAAGGCGAGCAGCTTGAAGCGCGCCACGTCGTAGCCCAGCGACAGCGCGCGCGGCTCGTTCTCCTTGATGCCCTTGAGCACCTGGCCGAACGGCGAATGGATGGTGCGCATGATCAGCAGGAACGCGCCGACGACCACCACCAGCGTCACGTAGTACATGGTCAGGTCGTTCGACAGGTCGAGCACGCCGAAGAGCTTGCCGCGCGGCACGCCCTGCAGGCCGTCCTCGCCACCGGTGAACTTGGCCTGCAGCGCGACGAAGAACACCAGCTGCGCCAGCGCCAGCGTGATCATCGCGAAGTAGATGCC
>JAKONL010000463.1 GCA_022701965.1 Burkholderiaceae bacterium
TGATCGCCAGGATCAGCGTCGGGTCGAGCTTGGTGCGCTTGCCGAGCGAATAGGCTTCCGACACCAAAACGCTCAACGGCTCGGCCGCCACACGATATTTCTTGCTCAGCCAGTAGGCCACCGCGGCCTGCTGCTTGGGCAGTTCGTGCGGGCTGGCCGCGGTCGTGCGGTCGATGGCGGTGGGTTCCAGCGCCGTCGCATCGACCACCACCACCGGCTTGCGCGATTCGAGCCAGCCCATCAGGTGCTGCTCGCCGGTCGCGCGCAGGTCGGGCCGCGCCGTCAGGGCGAGCACGGCGAACACCGTCGCCAGGCCGACCAGGGCGGAACCGTTGTGGGTGATCTCGAAAAAACCGTCGACCACGTCGGACCCGAAGGTCTTGAGCCCTCGGGCCGTGGTCTTCAACGCCTCGTTCATCGCTTTCCTTTCGGTGCTGAGCTCCGGGGTTCCGCGCGCTTCGAGGAAGGGCGGCGGTGTCGGGGCAGGGCACTTGGATTGGCAAGAGCCAGGTCCGCGCGAGGACATGAAGGAGGTGTGAGCGCGGTGCCTGACGGAGCCGACGTACGTTGTTGTCGGCAGCGGAGCCTGATGCTCTAGTACTTAGGTTGTACCGAGTGATCGGGCGACAGGCATTCTAAAAACCTCTAAATAACGAGTCAATAATAAAGAACGTGTTCTTTATGCATATAAAGACTTTCATGTAGGTCGATGCGACGCCGGCTTGACATCGCCGTGACATCAGGGCCTCGACGGCTTTGCGGCAAACTCGACCGATGAAAGTGTCTTTCCTGAAACAGAACAAATGGGCGCGGGGCGGCGCGTTCGCGCTCCTTGCGGTGCTTGCGACGGGGCTGCTGCTGTGGCTGGCGGTACCGCCGCTGGTCAAGAGCCAGCTGGAGCGGATCGGCAGCGAGAAGCTCGGCCGGGCGGTGACGGTGGGGGGGGTCGATTTCAAGCCGTGGACGCTCGAACTTACGTTGCAGGACCTGCGCATCGCCGGGGCCCAGGGCGCCGAACCGCAGCTGACGATCCGGCGCATCTACGCGAACGCCGAACTGCAGTCGCTCGTGCGCCTCGGACCGGTCATCGATGCCGTCGCGATCGAAGCGCCGGCCGTGCGGCTCACGCACCTCGCGGACGGCCGCTACGACATCGACGACATCCTGGCGAAGCTCGCCGGCGGTCCGGAGAAACCCGCCGGCGACCCGGTGCGTTTCGCGGTCCACAACATCACCGTCTCGGAAGGATCGGTCGATTTCGATGACCGGACGGTCGGCCGCAAGCACGAGCTTCGCGACTTCAGGCTCGACGTGCCGTTCCTGAGCAACTTCGGTTCGCTGCGCGACGTCGTGACCGAGCCCCGGCTGGCCTTCGTGCTCGACGGCAGTGCCTTCGACTCCAGGGCGTCGAGCACGCCCTTCGCCGAGACCCGCAAGACCGACGCCAGCCTCGCCGTCAAGGACCTCGACCTCGCGCCCTACCTCGGCTACCTGCCGGCCGGGCTGCCCGTGCGCCTGCAGGCCGGACGCCTCGACGCCGACCTGCGCATCGACTTCGAGCGCACCGGCGGTTCCAGCCTGCGCATCGGTGGCACCGTGACGGCCCACGGCGCGAAGTTCGCCGATGCGCGCTCCAACGAGCTGATGAGCTTCGATTCGCTGAAGGTGACATTGGCCGACGTGCGGCCGCTCGACGGCGTGATCCACCTCGGCGAGGTCGCGCTCGCGGCACCGCGACTGAAGCTGGTGCGCGACGCGGCGGGCCGGCTCGACCTGCTCGCGACCGACCCGGCCACCGGCGCCGCCCGCCCGGTTTCCGTCCCGCGTCCGGCGGCCAGTGCCGCCGACCCGGCCACGGCGCCGGCCGCCAGGCCCTCGCTGCGGGTGCAGGTCGACAGGTTCGCGCTCACCGGCGGTCATGTCGACTGGCGCGACGAGACCATGCGTCCGGCCGCGGCCGTCGACATCGACAAGCTCGTCCTCGACGTCACCGCCATCGCGTGGCCGATGACGAAGCCGGCGCGCTTCGAAGGCGCGGCCGTCGTCGGCGGCGCGCCGCTCAAATTCGATGGCGAAGCCACCGACAAGGTCGCCCGTGTGCGCGCCGAAGTGGCCGGCCTGCCACTGTCGCTCGCCGCGCCGTACCTGGCGCAGAGTTTGGTCCCGACGCTCGACGGCAAGCTCGGCGGGCAGATCGACGTGGCCTGGGATGCGACCGCGACGCCGGCGCGGCTGACGCTGAAGGCGCCCCGCCTGACGGCCGACGGCCTGGCCCTCACCCAGGGCAAGACCGCGCTGGCGAGCGCCGGCCGTTTCGAACTGGTCGGTGTCGAGGTCGACCTGGCCGCCCACACGGTCGCCATCGCGTCGGCGACGGCCACGGCACCCAAGGTCCGCGTCGAACGCGACAACGAGCGGCGCTGGATGTTCGAGCGCTGGCTGCGCACCTCCGACCGGTCCGATGCCGTCCGCGCCCCGGTCGCCGCGACCAAGCCCGCCGCGGCCGTCGCCACGCCGTCGTCGGGCGGCGGCGACAGGCCGTGGCGGCTCTCGCTCGGCACGCTGGCGATCGACGGCGGGACGGTGTCGTATGCCGACGCTTCGGGCAGCGCGCCGGTGGCCGTCGAGGTGACCGCGCTGACGCTGGCGGCGCAGAAGATCGCTCCCGGCAGCGCGAACGTCTCGCCGGTGCGGCTGTCCGCGCGCATCGCGGCCGGGCGTGCCGATGCCGGGCGTCTCGACTACCAGGGCAACATCGTGCTGCAGCCCCTTTCGGCCGAGGGCCGGCTGGACATCGCGGGTTTCCCGGCGCATGCCTTCAAGGCCTACTACGGCGATCCGCTCAACGTCGACATCCGCCGCGCGTTCGCCAGCTACCAGGGCACGGTGCGTTTCGCGAGCGCGCCGTCGGGCACCACGTTGCGGCTGGCGGGCGACACCGCCGTCGAGGACTTCCGCGCCAACAGCGCGTCGCTCACGCAGCCCGGCGCGCCGGGACTGGAGCGCGGCAACGACCGGCTGCTGAGCTGGAAGTCGCTCAACCTGCGCGGTTTCCAGCTGGCGCTGTCGCCGAGCGCGCCGCTCTCGCTCGACGTGCGCGAGACCACGCTCACCGACTTCTTCGCCCGCGTCATCGTCGATCCGACCGGGCGCGTCAACCTCCTGGACCTGGGGCGTGGCAGCAAGTCGACGCCCAACGTGCCGGTCGCGGCCGGTACGGCCCCGCCCGCGGCGGTGGCCGTCACGCAGCAGCGCCTGCCCGACGGCGAGACCGTGACCCTCGCGGCGCCCGCCGCACCGGCCGTGAGCGCCGCCGTCCCGACGGCGGGTGCCGCGTCCGCGAAGACCGCCGCGGCGGCGGCGTCCAGCCCGGCGGCGATCCTTCGCTTCGGCCCGATGCGCCTGGTCAACGGCAAGATCGACTTCACCGACCTGTTCGTCAAGCCCAACTATTCGGCCGACCTGAGCGAGCTGACCGGCAAGCTGAGCGCCTTCACCTCGCGCCCCGGCGAGAAGGCCGAGATGGCCGACCTCGAACTG
>JAKONL010000466.1 GCA_022701965.1 Burkholderiaceae bacterium
CCCGGGCGCTCGACCTTGATCACGCGCGCCCCGAGGTCGGCGAGCTGGCGGGTGCAGAACGGCGCGGCGATCGCGTGCTCCAGGGAGACGACGGTGATGCCGTCGAGCGGACGTGTCATGCCAGGAACCTCAGACCGTGCGGCCGCCGTCGACCGGCACTTCCAGGCCGGTGATGAACTCGGCCGCATCGCTCGCCAGGAAGAGCGCCACGGCGGCGACGTCCGACGCGCGGCTCAGGCGACCCAGGGGAATCGTGGCGATGAAGCGGGCGCGGTTCTCCGGGGTGTCGGGCATGCCCATGAACTTCTCGAGCAGCCCCGTCTCGCCCATCACCGGGCAGATCGCATTGACGCGGATGTTGTCCGGCCCGAGCTCCACCGCCAGCGACTTCGACAGCAGGTTGACCGCGCCCTTGCTGCCGTTGTACCAGGTGAGGCCGGGGCGCGGCCGGATGCCGGCGGTCGAGCCGACGTTGAGCATCACGCCCTTGCGCCGCCCGCGCATGAGCGGCACGACCGCGCGGGTCATGTGGAAGATCGACTTCACGTTGACGGCGAACATCCGGTCGAAGGTCGCCTCGTCGATCTCCATCAGCGGGCTGTTCTTGTGCGTGGTGCCGGCGTTATTGACCACGATGTCAGGGACGCCGAAGCGGTCCACGCAGGCCGCGACGAGCGCCTCGACATCGGGGCCGCTCGACACGTCGCACCGCACGAACAGGGTGTCGGCGCCGATCTCGCGGGCGAGCGCCTCGCCCTTGCCGACGTCGAGGTCGGCGATGACGACCTTCGCGCCCTCGGCGACGTACGACCGCACGATGCCTTCGCCGAAGCCGGCGGCGCCCCCGGTGACGATGGCGGTCTTTCCTTCAAGCTGTCGTGTCATGCGAGTCCTTTGTGCGGCTGGTGATGGATGGGTGGTTCGGTCTCGACGGCGCGTCGAGCGACAGTTCGCCGCGCTCGAGCACCAGGGTCTGGCAGTCCACCCGGTCGAGCAGCGAGCGGTTGGATTCGGTGATGACGACGCACAGCCCGGGGCGCAGCGTGAAGAGCCGGCTCAGGGATTCGGCGTACTGGCGCGCCAGTGCGGGCGCGAGTCCCTGGAAGGGCTCGTCGACCATCAGGAGCCGCGTGCCGACCATCAGCGCGCGCGCCAGCGCGGCCATCTTTCCCTGCCCGCCCGACAGCGCCGCCGCCGAGCGCGGCAGCATCTCCTCGATCTGCGGCACCGCCTGCACGGCCTCCTGCACGCGCCGGTCGATGTCCGCGCCCTTCATGCCGATGGCCTCGCAGGGCAGGCGGAGATTGGCCAGCACGGTCATGGTCGGGAACATGACGCGCTCCTCGGGCGCGTAGCCGACGCCCAGGCCGGCCCGCGCGTACGGTGGTTGCGCGAGGAGGTCGGTGTCGGCGAGGCGGACGCGCCCGGCGCGCGGCGCGGCGAAACCCATGAGGGTGCGCAGCAGCGTCGTCTTTCCCGCGCCGTTGCGCCCGACCACCGCATAGGTCGTGGCCGGCTGCAGCTCGACCGAGAGGTTGCGCAGGACCGGGATGCCGGCGATGTCGACGGACAGGTTCTCGAGTCGGAGCATGGTTTCCTCTCCCGCTCTCTCAGTGCCCGAGCACGACGGAGCGCACCTCGGGGTCGTTCATGACGACGCCGGGCGGTCCGTCCGCGGCGATGCGGCCCGAGATCCACGCGGCGACCCGGGTGGCGTACTGCTCGACGATGTCGACGTCGTGCTCGACGAAGATCGAAGTGACCCTGCGTTCGGCCAGCGCGTTCATGATGGTCGCCATCAGCGGATGCTTCTCGTCGGCCGCGACGCCGCTGGTGGGCTCGTCCATGATCAGCAGCTTGGGGCGCAGCACCAGCGCCATGGCGATGTCCAGCAGCTTGCGATGGCCTTCCGGCAGGCTGCCGCACAGGGCATTGGCGCGCGCGCCCAGGCCGACGACTTCCAGCGTGTGATCGATCTCCTCGCGCGACACGCTGTCCGACATCCGGCGGAAGAGGCCGAGCCGGCCTTCGCGCGCCGCCACGGCGAGCTCGATGCTCTCGCGCACCGTATGTTCCAGGAACAGCTGCGGCAGCTGGAACGAGCGCCCGATCCCGAGCCGCACGATCTGCCTCGGATTGCGCCCCGTGATGTCCTGCCCGTCGAAGGCGATGGTGCCGGCCGTGGGCTTGAGGTAGCCCGTGACCATGTTGATGAATGTCGTCTTGCCGGCGCCGTTGGCGCCGATCACAGCCAGCCGTTCGTCGGCCTGCAGGTCGAAGTCGTAGCCCGAGGCGACGACCACGGCGCCGAAGGAAAGGGTCAGTCCGCGGACCTGGAGCAGTGCGGTCATGGAAGCGTCAGGCCTTCTGCAGGCGTTGGTCGAGCCGCACCAGCAGTGCGGAGAGGCCGGCGGGCGCCGTGAAGATCAGGATCAGCAGGACGGTGCCGATCACCAGCTGCCAGGTGCCGGTCAGCACGGCCGAGGCGAACAGCTTCAGGAACTCGAAGGCGATGGCGCCGATGAACGCGCCCACGGGCTGCGCGGAGCCGCCCAGGATCGCGATGAAGACGTATTCGCCCGAGCGCACCCAGTACCCCATCTCCGGCGTCACGAGCCCCTGGATCAGCGCGAACATCGCACCCGAGAAGCCGCAGAGCGTCGCCGAGACGACGTAGCCGGTCAGGAACACCCGGCGCGCCGAGAGTCCCAGGTATTCGAGGCGCACCTCGTTGGTCTTGATCGCGACCAGCGCCTGCCCCATCGGCGCCGCGTAGAACCGGCGGATGGCCCAGCAGCACACCACGACCAGCACCGCCGCGATCGCGAGCAGCGAAGTCTCGAAGGCCGCGCGTTCCATCGCCAGCCCCGCGAGCGGCGGCCGCTCCAGGCGCAGGCCGTCGGTGCCGCCGGTGAGGTGATAGAACTTGCCCAGCACCGAGAACAGCACCATCGAAAGCGCCAGGTTCAGCATGCCGAAGAAGATGGCTCGGTAGCGGGCGACGAAGAGGCCGACGACGAAGCCGCTGGCGAGGCCGGCGGCGGCACCCGCGGCCAGCAGCACCAGCGCATCGGTGGCCGGCCAGTAGCGGGTCAGGGCCACCGCCGCATAGCCCGACAGGCAGGTGAAGCCCGCATGGCCGAAGGAGACCTGGCCGGCGCGGATGAGGATCGACACGCCTAGCGCGGCGAAGCCGTACGACAGCGCGATGATCAGCGGCGTCTTCAGCCACGGAAAGGCCAGGCCGAGCGCGAGCGACAGCACGGCGATCGCCCAGGGTGCGAGACGGGTCGTCATCAGATCCTCCTCGCCTGCGCGACGGCGAACAGGCCCTCCGGCCGCCACAGCAGCACGAGCACCATGATCAGGTAGGGCACCAGCACCTCGACCTCGGGCCAGAGGTAGACCGCGAACGCGCGTGCCAGGCCGATCAGCAGCGCGGCCACCGCGGTGCCGGTGATCTGGCCCAGGCCGGCCACGGCCACCACCGCGAACGACAGCACCATCATGTCGCCGCCGATGCCCGGCACCAGCGAGGTCGTGGGCGAGGCCAGCGCGCCGCCCAGCGTGCCGAGCACCGCGCCCAGGCAGAACGTGAGGAAGCCGATGCGCTTGGCATTGATGCCCATGGCCATCGACACCTCGCGGCTGTGCGTCACGGCCAGGATCTGGCGGCCGAAGCGCGTGCGGCCGAGCGACCAGGTCAGCGCGAAGTAGACGACCACCGCGACCGCGGGCAGCAGCAGCAGCTGGTAGGCGTTGTACGTCACCGCACCGACCTTCACCGTTCCCATGAGGTCCACCGCCGTCGTGACCGAGACCGGGCTCGCACCCCAGATCAGGCGCTGCAGGTCTTCCAGGATCAGGAAGACCGCGAAGGTCGCCAGGAGCTGCATCGCGGGGTCCATGTCGAGGATGCGGCGCACCAGCCCGAACTCGATGATCGCGCCCAGGACCAGGCCCATCACGACGGCGCCGGCGACCAGCGCGAACAGCGCGACCGCCAGCGATTCGGTACCCGACGCCAGGTACGCCCCGGCCGTGGCCGCGGCGTAGCCGCCGAACGCATACAGGCTGCCGTGCGCGACGTTGAGGATGCGCATCACGCCGAAGATCAGCGTCATGCCCAGCGCGACCAGGAACAGGACGGCGGCCTGCGTGATGCCGTCGAGCAGGCCGAGCAGCAGGAGGGTGGAATTCATGGTGGGAACGGCCGCTGCCCGGGCTGCCTCAGAAGGCCTTGATCTGCGCGTCCTTGAGCATGGCCGGCTTGAGCGTCTTGACCCAGTCCGGCGACTTCGTCCCGACCGGATTCGTCACCAGCGCGCCCGGATAGATCGTCAGGGCGTCGATGACCGGGAACGGGTAGGCGGGCGTCATCTTCGTCACGCCGAGCATCTGGTCCTCCAGGCCCTGGCCGTCCTCGCGCATCGTGACCGGCCGGGTCAGCCCCTTGAAGGTCAGCTTGTGCATGGCGTCGGCGACCTGCTCGGTGGAGGGCCACTTGCCGCCGTTCGCCTTGATGGCCGCGTTGTAGCCGTCGGCCACCGACTGGATCGCCGCGACGGCGTGGTAGGCCGCGTAGATCGGGTACTGGTTCGTCTTGGCGCGGTACTTCTCGAGGAAGGCCTTGTGCTTCGGATCGGCCTTGGCCTCGGGATGGAGGAAGTAGTGGTCGCCGCGCATGCCCACGATCACGCCGTCGGGCACCACCTTGCCCACGCGCTCCAGCGAGCTCTCGCCCAGCGGCACGATCCAGGTCGAACTCTTCAGCAGCCCGCGCTGCCCCGCCTGCCGCAGCAGCGTGTCGAGCTCGCCGCCCCAGGAGGTCGACAGGATCACGTCGGGATTGAGCGCCTGCAGCCGGCTGATCTCGGAGCTGAAGTCGGTGGCGCCGAACTTCGGGAACAGCTCGGCGACGACCTTGACGTCGGGCTTCAGGGTCCTGAGCATGCTGCCGAAGATGTCCCACGAGTCGCGGCCCCAGGCGTAGTCCTGGTTGATGACGGCGATGGTCTTGAAGTCGGGCCGGACCTTGAGCAGCTGCAGCACCGAGGCCACCATCTCCGAAGTCGCGTTGCCCTGGCTGCGCACCACGTACTTGAAGCGCCGGTTCTCCAGCAGCTTCTCGGTGCCGCAGTCCCACATGACGTTGAGCACCTTCAGGTCTTCGGCCACGGGTGCGAGCGCGTTGCAGTTGCCGCTCGAGATCGACGCCAGCGATACCTTGACGCCCTCTTCCTGCACGACGCGGCGGTACTCCGACAGCAGCTTGTCGCCGCCCACGCCCTCGTCGAGCACGATCGGCCTGATCTTCACGCCGTCGATGCCGCCGGCCGCGTTGATCTCGTCGATGGCGATTTCGGCGGCCGCCCTGCCGGGCACGCCGAAGACGGCGGCGGGCCCGGACAGGAAGGTCGTCATGGCGATCTTGAGTTCGGCCGGCTTTTGCTGGGCCGACGCGGACAGGGCGGCGAGGACGCTCGCGCCGAAAAGGCCGGCTCTCAGGATGGGGTGCATGGGGTGTCTCCGTGGCATGCGTTTTCGCATGCGGCCGGATTCTGCGCAGGCGCCGCCCGCGCGACCATCGGGATTTCGGCAAGCGGGGGTTGCCGGGATTCGATTGCGGGATAACCCGGTGATCGCGCGAGTCGGACGGCGCGTCCGGTCCGGCTAACGCGAAGCGGAAAGCACGTCGAGCAGGCGCGCGAGCGACACCGACCGCGGCCGGTCGCGGTTCACGCAGGTGAGCATCTGCCGGGTCGCCCAGTCGTCGCCGATCAGGCGCACCGCGAGCCCCATGCTCGGCCCCATCGCGCTCGCGGCCTGGAACGGCAGCAGGCCGACGCCGAGCCCGGACTGCACGACCCGGCAGACCACCTCGAAGCCCCGGACCTGGACGCGCAGCCGCAGGCCTTTCTCGAACCGCACCGCCTGCTCGGCGAGCAGCCGCATCATCGAGGAGCCGCCTTCGAGCGCGATCAGGTCGTAGTCCAGCACGTCGTTGAAATCCACCGACTCGTTCGCGGCGAGCGGATGGTCCTGCGGCACGATCACGGCCAGCCGGTCGCTGCGGTAGGGGAACACCTCCAGCCCCTCGGTGGAGACACCCTCCATCACGATGCCGACATCGGCTTCGCCGGCCAGCAGCGCCGCGACGATCTGCGCGCTCCAGCGTTCCTCCAGCACCAGCCGCACGTCCGGGTTCGCCTGCGCGAAGCGCGCGAGGTCGTCGGGCACGAACTGGGTCATGGCCGAGGTGTTGGCGAAGATGCGCAGCTGGCCGCGCCGGCCCGCGCCGTGGTCGTCCATGTCGGCCTGCATCTGGTTGAGTTGCAGCAGCAGGGCCTTCGCATGGACCAGCAGGGTCGCCCCGGCCGGCGTGAGCTCGACGCCCTTGGGCGAGCGCTCCAGCAGCGGCGACTTCAGGCGGTGTTCGAGCAGCGAGATGCGGCGGCTGGCGGCGGCCAGGCCCATGTGCGACGACTCGGCCGCGCGCGTCAGGCTGCGCAGCTCGGCCGCCTTCACGAAGAGCGCCAGGGAATCGATGTCGGGGAGCATGGGCGTGCGGAAGTGGCGCGCAGTATCGCAGGCGGACCGGGGCTGCGGGTTTTCACCGAGTTCGAACTTCTGGAACTGCCGGTTGCCGAAAACTTGATGTGCCGCCAGGGCCGCTCTGCCTACCATCGCGCGGTCGCAAATCCAGGAATCCCATGACCAAGCCAACCGCCCCTACCGACACCGCGGTGTCGAGGAATCCCGCGAACGGAGAGGTGTTCGCCACGTACCCCTACGAATCCGCCGAGGAACTCGACCGGTCGCTCGACAGCGCGTCGGCGGGTTTCAGGGCCTGGGCGGCGACGCCGGTGCAGGCGCGGCTCGACGTCCTGAGCCGGCTGGCCGCGATCCTGCGCCGCGACATCGACAAGCTCGGCCGGATGGCCTGCCGCGAGATGGGCAAGCCCATCGTGCAGGCGCGGGCCGAAGTCGAGAAATGCGCGGTGCTGTGCGACTGGTACGCGCACAACGGCGGCGGCCTCTTCGCCGACGCCGCCACCAAGGTGGGCGACGACGCCTACGTGTCCTACCTGCCGCTCGGCCCGGTGCTGGCCGTGATGCCGTGGAACTTTCCCTACTGGCAGAGTCTTCGCGGCGCGGTGCCGATCCTGCTGGGCGGCAACGCCTACGTGCTCAAGCACGCACCCAACGTCATGGGCTGCGCCTACCTCACCGAAGCCGCGTGGCTGGAGGCCGGCCTGCCCCACGGCGCGTTCAGCGTCGTCAACATCGGCAACGACCTGGTGTCCAGGGCGATCACGGACCGGCGGATCGCCGCCGTCGCCGTGACCGGCAGCGTGCGCGCCGGCTCCGCCATCGCCGCGCAGGCCGGCGCCGCGCTCAAGAAGACCGTGCTGGAGCTCGGCGGCTCCGATCCCTTCATCGTGCTCGCGGACGCCGACCTCGAAGGCGCGGTGAAGGCCGCCGTGGTGGGCCGGTTCCAGAACACCGGGCAGATCTGCATCGCCGCCAAGCGGATCATCCTCGACGCTCCGATCGCGGCGGAATTCACCGAACGCTTCGTGGAGGCGGTCAAGGCGCTGCGCGTGGGCGACCCGGCGCACGAGGACACCTACATCGGCCCCATGGCGCGGCACGACCTGCGCGACGAACTCGACGCCCAGGTGCAGCGCAGCATCGAGGCCGGCGCCAAGGTGCTGCTCGAAGGCGGCAAGACGGCGGAGGCCGGCAACTTCTACCTGCCGACCATCCTCGGCGACGTCAAGCCCGGCATGGCCACCTTCGATCAGGAGACCTTCGGCCCCGCGGCGTCGCTGATCACCGCGAACGGCGTCGAGCACGCGATCGAGCTCGCCAACGACAGCGAGTTCGGCCTGAGCGGCGCGCTCTGGACGAGCGACAAGGCGCTCGCCAAGGACGTCGCGCGGCGCATGGAGACCGGCGGCATGTTCATCAACGGCTTCTCGGCGTCCGACCCGCGCGTGCCGATCGGCGGCGTCAAGAAGAGCGGCTACGGGCGCGAGCTGTCGCACTTCGGCGTGCTCGAATTCATGAACGCGCAGACGGTCTGGTTCGACCGCAAGTAACACGTCGGGCGCATCGCGCGCGGCGGCCTCAGACGCCCAGGTAGCGCGTCCAGAGCGCGCGGTCGGCGTCGAGCGCGGTCGAAGCGCCCTGCCACGCCACGCGGCCGCGTTCGAGGATCAGGTGCCGGTCGGCCAGCGGCAGCAGGCGCTGCACGTATTTGTCGATCACCAGGATCGCCTCGCCCCCGGCCTTGAGCATCGCGAGGCAGCGCCAGATCTCCTCGCGGATCACCGGCGCCAGCCCTTCGGTCGCCTCGTCGAGGATCAGGAGGCGCGGATGCGTCGACAGCGCGCGCGCGATGGCCAGCATCTGCTGCTCGCCGCCCGAGAGCTGGTTGCCGGCGTGGTGCGTGCGCTCGGCCAGGCGGGGGAAGAGACCGTAGAGCGCCTCGGGCGTCCAGCGCATGGCCCGCCCCGGAGCACCCGTCGCCGCCGGCCGCGCGAACGCACGCAGGTGTTCATCGACGCTCAGGTTCGGGAACACGTGGCGGCCCTCGGGGACGATGGCCATCCCGAGCCGCGCGATCGCATCGGGCCGCGCACCGACGATCGAGGTGCCGCCGAAATTCACGCTGCCGCGCATCGGCTTCAGCGAGCCGGTCAGCACCTTCAGCAGCGTGCTCTTGCCCATGCCGTTGCGCCCGAGCAGCGCGACCACTTCGCCGGCGCGGATGTCGACGTCGATGCCGAA
>JAKONL010000509.1 GCA_022701965.1 Burkholderiaceae bacterium
GGCATCGCGCTGGTCGACGAGTTCTCGGTGCGCAACTGGCCGACGCACCAGCTGATCGTGCGCCACGTCGACAGCGCGCCGGAGCTGCAGGCCAACCTCGTGCATCCGCGCTTCGACCCGCTGTCCAAACTCGCGCAGAGCTTCGTGCTGGTGCTGCGCGACCTGATGCAGAAGCAGGGGTTCGAGACCCCCGGATCGACCGTGCACGCACCGCGATCGCACGCCGCGAACGCCTAGTTGGTGCAGTCCGTGCACCCCGAAGGCGAATCGCGCGATCGCTTAACAGCAGGTTAAGGGTGCCGGACGAAAAGGCACGCGACACGCACCGGGCCGACGTCGAAGAATGACTTTCGAACCGGAGCCATTCATGACCGCATCTGTGCCTTCCTCCCCCGCAGCGACCGCCGCCCCGACGGGCGTCTACGTGATCTGCCCGACGCCCTTCAGGGAGGACTTCGGCCTCGACCTCGACAGCATCGCCACGCTGGTGGACTTCCAGGTGCGCGCGGGCGTCGCGGGCCTGGCCGTGCTGGGCTTCCTCGGCGAAGCGCACAAGCTCTCGAACGACGAGCGCCGCGCGGTCGTCGACACCTTCGTGCGCTGCGCCGAGGGCCGCCTGCCGGTGTGGGTGGGCGTGCGCGCGCTCGGGCTGGCCGGCGCGATCGAGCAGGCGCGCGAAGCGCAGTCGCTCGGCGCGACGGCCGTGTTCGCGGCGCCGCTGGACGGCGCCTCCGACGCGATGCAGTTCGAGTACTACCGGTCGCTCGCGAAGGCGGTCGGCATTCCCGTGATCATCCACGACTTCCCCGACTCCTTCGGCACCGAGATCAAGGCCGAGGTCGTGGCCCGGCTCGGCCGCGAAGGCGGCGTCGGCATGATCAAGATGGAGGAGCCGCCGGTCGGCCAGAAGATCACCCGCATCCGCGAGCTCGCCGGCGACACCATGCGCATCTTCGGCGGCCTGGGCGGCGTCTACCTGCTCGAGGAGCTGCAGCGCGGCGCGGTCGGCACCATGACCGGATTCGCCTATCCGGAAATCCTCGCGCGCATCCACGCGCTGTTCGCCGCCGGCGACGTCGAGGGCGCAGCGCGGGTCTTCGACACCTACTGCCCGCTGATCCGCTACGAGTTCCAGCCGAAGATCGGCCTGGCGCTGCGCAAGTACATCTACATGCGCCGCGGCGCCATCGCCTGCGACGCGATCCGCTCGCCGGGCCTGCGCATCGACGCCGTCACCGCGCGCGAGCTCGAGGCCGTGGTCGCACGCACCGGGCTGGCCATCGACGCGCCGCCGCTGCAGTTCTGAGTCCTTCCCTTCCATCCCTTCTGATCGAGAACGAACCCATGATCCACGCACGCGTTCCCTGCTTCGTCGCCACGGCGGTCGCCCTTTCGGTGGCGATGCTCGCGGCACCGGCCTCGGCGCAGACCCGCGCCGAGACCATGCGCTTCGTCACCGGCGGCACGGTCAACACGCTCGACCCGACCATGCTCGGGACCACGCGCGAGGCCTTCACGGTGGGCATGAGCACCTACGACCGGCTGGTGTCCTTCGGCCGCAAGAAGCAGGGCGACAACTGGGTGTTCGACCTGGAGAAGATCCGCGGCGAACTGGCCGAGCGCTACGTCGTGAGCCCCGACGGCCTGAAGATCACCTTCCATCTGCGCAAGGACGCGAAGTTCCAGGACGGCACGCCGGTCACCGCCGACGACGTCAAGTGGTCGCTCGACCGCGCCGTCACGGCCAAGTCGCTGGCCAGCGCGCAGCTGCTGACCGGCTCGATGACGAGCGCCGACCAGTTCAAGGTGATCGATGCGAGCACGTTCGAGGTCACGCTGCCCAAGCCCGACCGGCTGGCGCTGCCGAACCTGGCCACGGTCTACCCGATCATCATCAATTCGAAGGTCGCGAAATCGCATGCCACGCCCGACGACCCGTGGGCCCAGAACTGGCTCAAGGCCAACACCGCCGGCAGCGGCGCCTACAGCGTCGAGAGCTTCAAGCCCGGCGAGCAGATCGTGCTCAAGCGCAACGACGCCTGGACCCGCGGCGCCGACGGCAAGCCCGCCGCCTTCAAGCGCGTGATCGCGCAGACCATTCCCGAGGCCGCGACGCGCGCCAACCTGGTCGAGCGCGGCGACGCCGACCTGGCGATCGACCTGCAGGCCAACGACGCCGCCTCGCTCGCCGCCAAGGGCAAGGTCAGGGTGATCTCGACGCCGCAGTACAACGCGGTGAGCTTCATCTCCTTCAACACGCAGATGAAGCCCTTCGACAACGTCAAGGTGCGCCAGGCCATCGCCTACGCGCTGCCCTACGACGACATGTTCAAGGCGGCGCTGTTCGGCCGCGGCAAGCCGCTGTTCAACGCGACCTGGAAGGACGGCCCGCCGAGCGCCGATTTCCCGATCGCGCAGCCGGTGAAGCTCGACCTCGCGAAAGCGAGGCAGCTGCTGACCGAGGCCGGCTATCCGAACGGCTTCGAGACGCCCTTCGCCTTCAACCTTGGCCAGGCCAACATCGCCGAGCCGATGGCCGCGCTGATCAAGGAATCGCTCGCCAAGATCAACGTCAAGGTCGACATCCAGAAGCTGCCCGACGCGCAGATGGCGACGCTGATCAACGAGAAGAAGGCGCCGTTCTTCACCGAGAACGTCGTCGCCTGGCTGCCGTCGAACGACTACTTCTATCGCAACTTCTACACCGGCAAGCAGCGCTGGAACTACAGCTCGCTCGACGATCCGAAGCTGGTGGAGATCGCCGAGAAGGCGCGCTTCGAAAGCGACCCGGCCAGGTACGCGGCCTACGCGAAGCAACTCAACGCGATGGCCTTCGAGCTGATGGCGCAGATCCCGATCTGGCAGGCCAGCCAGGACGCGGTGATGGTGCCGTCGCTCGACGGGTACGTCTACCAGTTCCATCGCCAGGTCGACTTCCGCGACGTGTCGCGCAAGTGATTCGGACCTGACGTGAGCCTGCTCGCCACCACGCTGCGCCGCACCGGCCGGCGCTTCGTCTCCTCGCTGCCCGCGCTGTTGGGCGTGCTGGTCTTCACCTTCCTCTTGATGCGCGTGCTGCCGGGCGACCCGGCGGTGTTCTTCGCCTCGGGAGCGAATTCGGGCAAGGAGGAGATCGAGATGGTGAGGAAGCAGATGGGCCTGGACAAGCCGATCCCGGCGCAGCTCTTCCTCTACCTGAAGGACGTCGGCACCGGCCAGCTCGGCCGCTCGCTCACCACCGGGCAGCCGGTGGTGGCCGACATCCGCCAGCGGCTGCCCGCCTCGCTGGAACTCACGTTCACCGCGCTGCTGATCGCGCTCCTGAGCGCCGTGCCGCTGGGCATCCTCGCCGCGCTGCGCGCCGGCTCCTTCGTCGACCACGCGGTGCGCATGTTCTGCGTGGTCGGCGTGTGCGTGCCGACCTTCGTCTCGGGCCTGCTGCTGGTCTACGTCTTCTACTACCTGCTGGGCGTGGCGCCCGACCCGACCGGGCGGCTCGACGTGTTCGCGGGCTCGGCGCCGAACGTCACCGGCTTCCTGCTGATCGACTTCCTGCTCGCCGGCGACCTCGCCGGCTGGTGGGCCGCCGCGAAGCAGCTGATGCTGCCGGCGCTGACGATGGCGCTCTTCGTGCTCGCGCCGATCGCGCGCATCACGCGCGCCTCGATGCTCACCGCGCTGGGCAGCGACTTCGTGCGCACCGCGCGCTCCATCGGCCTGCCGTCGCGGCGCATCGTCGTGACCTACGCGCTGCGCAACGCCGTGCTGCCGGTGCTCACCATCCTGGGCATCGTGTTCTCCACCATGCTGGGTGCCAACGTGCTGGTAGAGAAGGTGTTCTCCTGGCCCGGCGTGGCGTCGTACGCGCTCGACGCCCTGCTCGCTTCCGACTACGCGCCGGTGCAGGGCTTCGTGCTGCTGATGGCGTCGATCTTCGTGCTGGTCAACCTGGTCGTCGACCTCCTCTACAGCATCTCCGACCCGAGGATCTCGATCGAATGAGCACCGCCACTACCGGTACCTTGAACCATGTCGCGTGGGTGCTGCGCGGCAATCCGCTGACGGCCGTCGCCGCCGTCGGCGTCGCCATCCTCTGCGTGCTCGCGGCCGTCGGGCCGTGGATCGTGCCGTACGACCCGGTCGCCTCCGACGTCGCCAACGCCCTGCAGGCGCCGAGCGCGGCGCACTGGGCCGGCACCGACCAGCTCGGGCGCGACGTGCTCAGCCGCACCGTGGTCGCGACCCGGCTCGACCTGGCGATCGCGGCCTCGGCGGTGAGCCTGTCGTTCGTGCTCGGCGCGGTGATCGGCAGCATCTGCGGCTACGTCGGCGGGCGGGTCGACCGGGTGGTCGGGCGCTTCGTCGACGTGCTGATGGCCTTCCCGCTGTTCGTGCTGGCCATGGCGATGGTGGCCGCGCTCGGCAACCGCGTGGAGAACATCGTCATCGCGACCGCCTTCATCAACCTGCCCTTCTACATCCGCTTCGCGCGCGCCGAGGTCAACGTGCGGCGCAACGCCGGCTGGGTCGAGTCGGCGCGCGCCTGCGGCGACTCGCACCTGTCGGTGATCCTGCGCTTCCTGCTGCCCAACATCCTGCCGGCGATGGCGGTGCAGATCTCGCTGAACCTGGGCTGGGCGGTGCTGAACGCGGCCGGGCTGTCGTTCATCGGCCTGGGCGTGCAGCAGCCGACGCCCGAGTGGGGAATCATGGTGGCGGAAGGCGCGCGCTTCATCTCGACGGGCAACTGGTGGCTGGTCGCCACGCCCGGCTTCGCGCTGATGATCGCGGTGCTGTTCTTCAACCTGCTGGGCGACGGGCTGCGCGACATCCTCGACCCGAGGATGCGGACATGAGCGCGGTGCCGAACCAGCGCCTGCTCGACATCGACGACCTGCGCGTGAGCTTCTCCACGCGCCGCGGCATGGTCGAGGCGGTTCGCGGCGTGAGCCTGTCGCTCGACGTCGGCCAGACGCTGGGCATCGTCGGCGAAAGCGGCTCGGGCAAGTCGGTCACGGCCTTCGCCGTCACGCACCTGCTCGAGGCGGCGGGGCGCATCGTCGGCGGCCGGATCCGCTACGCCGGCCAGGACATCACGAACGCGACGTGGAAGACGCTGCGCTCGACGCACGGCGCGGCGATCTCGATGATCTTCCAGAACCCGCGCGCGGCGCTCAACCCGATCCGCACCGTCGGGCTGCAGATCGCCGACGCGCTCAAGGTGCACAGCCGCCTCACGCCGGCCGAGGCGCGCGGCAAGGCGCTGGACCTGCTCAACGACGTGCGGATCCGCGAACCCGAGAAGCGGCTGGACGCCTATCCGCACGAACTCTCCGGCGGCATGTGCCAGCGGATCATGATCGCGATGGCGATCGCCAGCGAGCCCGCGCTGCTGATCGCCGACGAACCGACCACCGGCCTCGACGTGACGACGCAGAAGACGGTGATGGACCTGCTCGCCGCCCTCACCGCCCAACGCGGCATGGCCACGATCCTCATCACCCACGACCTCGGCCTGGCAGCGAAGTACTGCAGCCGGGTGGTGGTGATGGAGCGCGGCCGGGTGGTCGAGGACGCACCACCGCTGCGACTCTTCAGCGCGCCCGCGCATCCCTACACGAGACGGCTGGTGGCGGCATCGCCGACGCTGACCTCGACCATCGCCGACCTCGTCGTGGATGCGAGGGACGCGACGGAGGCGACGCAAGCCCCAGCCACGCCCGCCGTCGAAACACCAAGGCCGAAGCCGGCGCCCGGCACGCCGCTGCTGCTCGAAGTGCAGAACCTGTCGAAGCGCTACCCCGGCGGCATCACGGCGGTGAACCGGGTGTCGTTCCGGCTCGCGCGCGGCGAGAGCCTCGGGCTGGTCGGTGAATCGGGCTCGGGCAAGAGCACGATCTCGCGCCTGCTGTGCCGGCTGATCGACGCCAGCGACGGCGAGATCCTGTTCGACGGCGGCAGCATCGGCGGCATCGCGGCCGGCGACTTCCACAGGTCGCCGCTGCGCAAGGACATCCAGATCGTCTTCCAGGACCCGCACGACAGCCTCAACCCGCGCTTCAGCGCCTTCGACTGCATCGCGCATCCGCTGCGGCGACTCGGCGGCATGTCGTCGGGCCCCGCGCTGACGCAGGCCGTGAACGACTGCGCGCTGCGCGTGGGCCTGCCGCTGGAATTGCTGGAGCGCTTCCCGCACCAGCTCTCCGGCGGCCAGAAGGCGCGCATCGGCATCGCGCGCGCCATCGCCTGCAAGCCGCGACTGCTGGTGCTCGACGAGCCGACCGCCGCGCTCGACGTGTCGGTGCAGGCGGTGATCCTGCAGCTGCTCGACCGCCTGCGACGGGAGGAGGACCTGGCCTTCCTGTTCGTGAGCCACGACCTGAACGTGGTGCGCATGATGTGCGAACGCACCATCGTGCTGCGCAACGGCGAGGTGGTCGAGGAAGGCGCGAGCGCCGACCTCTTCAGCGCGCCGAAGTCCGACTACACCCGCGCGCTGATCGCCGCGATTCCGCATTTCGAGCCGCACGCGGCGCCGGTCGTTGCCGAGGCGGTCCCGGCATGAAGACGCTGGTCTTCGGCGGCGCCGGCTTCGTCGGGCTCAACATCGCCGAGCGGCTGCTGTCGCAGGGCGAGGCGGTGGTGCTGTTCGACCGGCTGCCGCTGCCGGAGACGGCCGCCGCCGCGTTCGCGGCCCTGCCCGGTTCGCTCGAATGGATCCAGGGGGACGTGACGGACCTGGAAAGCGTCGCGCGGGCGCTGACCTGCGAGATCGACACCGTGGTGCTCGGCTCCGCCGTCACGGCCGACGCCGCGCGCGAGGCGCGCGATCCCGAGACCATCCTGGAGGTCAACCTGTCGGCCCTCGCGCCGATCCTGCGCGCGGCGCGCGACGCCGGCGTGCGCCGCATCGTCAACCTGAGCTCGGCGGCGGCCTACGGTCTGGCGGCGATGGACGCGTCGACGGTCGACGAGGACACCCCGCCGCGGCCCGCGGGCCTCTACGGCATCACCAAGCTCGCCTCCGAGCTCATCGGCGGACGCCTGGCGGACCTGTGGTCGCTCGACTTCGCGAGCCTGCGCCTGAGCGCGGTGTTCGGACCCTGGGAACGCGCGACCGGCGTGCGCGACACCACCAGCCCGCAATTCCAGATCACCGAGGCCGCGCGCCGCGGCACGCCGGCGCTGCTCGCGCGGCCGGGCGTGCGCGACTGGATCTACGCGCCCGACGTGGCATGCGCCGTGCACGCGGTGCTGCGCGCCGAGGCGCTGTCGCATCGCGTCTACAACGTGTCGGCGCCCGGGACTTGGTCGGCGCTGGCCTGGGGCGAGCGGTTCGCGGCGTCGAGGCCGGGCTTCGAATGCCGGCTGGCGCGCGACGGCGAGGCCCCGACGATCGACCTGCATTCGGACGCGGACCGCGGCGCGCTGGCGGTCGGGCGGCTGCGCGCGGAGCTCGGCTGGCAGGCCGGCTTCGGGCTCGACGACTCGGCCGCGCACCTCGACGCCTGGTGCCGGCGCCATGCATCTCCATCGAAAGGCACATCGTGAGACTCCTCGAACAGGTGGCCGTCGTCACCGGTGGCGGCTCGGGCATCGGCGAGGCCTCGGCGCTGCGCCTGGCCCGCGAAGGCGCGCGCGTGGCGGTGGTCGACCGCGACCTCGCCGCCGCCGAGGCGACCGCGGCGCGCATCGCGGCCGCGGGCGGCGAGGCGCTGGCCTTCGGCTCGGACGTCGGGCTGCCCGGCACGGCCGATGCCGACGCCGCGGCCGTGCTGGCGCGGTGGGGCCGCATCGACGTGCTGGTGTGCGCGGCCGGCTATTCGTGCGGCGGCACGGTGACGACCACCTCGCCCGAGGACTGGGACGCGGTCTTCCGCACCAACGTCGGCGGCACCTGGCTCTGGGCGCGCGCGGCGATCCCGCCGATGCAGCGCCGCTCGCGCGGCTCCATCGTCACCTTCGCGTCGCAACTCGCGCTGGCGGGCGGACGCGGCAACAGCGCCTACGTCGCGGCCAAGGGCGCGATCATGGGCCTGACGCGCACCATGGCGCTCGACTACGCCGCCGACGGCATCCGCGTGAACGCCATTGCCCCGGGCGCGATCGACACGCCGATGCTGGCGCGCGGCTTCGCCCGGCAGGCCGACCCGGCCGCGGCCCGCGCGACCTCGCTCGCGCGCCACGCGCTCGGCCGCTTCGGGAGCGCCGAGGACATCGCGGCGTCGGTCCTGCATCTGGCGAGCGACGCGTCGGCCTTCACGACCGGCACGACGATGGTGGTCGACGGCGGCTGGCTCGCCGGTTGAGAGGGTCGCCACGATGATTCCGCACGGACCGCAGCGCCTGGCCGACCTCGAAGCCCGCGTCGCGCGCGAGCTCGCCGACATCGCTCATCCGCACCAGGCGTGGCTCGTGCCGCGCACCGGGCCCGACGGCCGCGCGGCGCTGGACGTGCTCATCGTCGGCGCGGGCCAGTCGGGCAGCGCGGTCGGCTTCGGCCTGCTGCGCTCCCGGGTCGACAACATCCTGGCCATCGACGCCGCCCCGGCCGCCGCCGAGGGCCCGTGGAATACCTATGCGCGCATGCAGACGCTGCGCAATCCCAAGGACTACACCGGCCCCGACCTCGACATTCCCAGCCTGACCTGCCGCGCCTGGTACGAGGCGCGCTTCGGCGAAGCGGCCTGGGACGCGCTCGACATGCTGCCCAAGGGCCTGTGGGCCGACTACCTGCTGTGGGTGCGAAGGGTGACGAAGGTGCCGGTGGCGAACGACACCCGGCTCCTGCGCATCGCGCCGGCGGAGGACGGTGCGCTGCTGGCCGCCGAGGTCGAGCACGACGGACGCCGCCGCGTCCTGTACGCGCGCAAGATCGTCCTGGCCACCGGCCAGGAAGGCGTGGGCCGGTGGTCGATGCCGGCGGCGCTCGCGGGCCTGCCGGCCGAGCGCTGCGTGAACTCGTCGCAGCCCTTCGACTTCGGCCGCGTGCGCGACCGGACCGTGGTCGTGGTCGGCGCCGGCGCATCGGCCTTCGACAACGCCGCGACGGCGCTGGAGGCCGGCGCGGCGGAGGTCCGCCTGCTGTGCCGCCGGCCCGAGGCCCAGGTGGTGCAGCCCTACCGCTGGCTGACCTTCCGCGGCTTCCTGCGCCATCTCTCGGACCTCGACGACCGCTGGCGCTGGCGCTTCATGCGCCATGTGATGGGCCTGCGCGAAGGCTTCCCGCAGGCGACCTACGACCGCTGCGCCGCCCATGCCGCCTTCCGCCTGCACACCGGCGCCGCCGTGCGCGCGAGCCGCCTCGACGAAGCCTCCGGACGCATCGAGCTCGATACGTCACAAGGCCCGCTGCGGACCGACTTCGTGATCGCCGCCACCGGCATCGACGTCGATTTCGCGGCGCGCCCCGAGCTCGCGGCCTGCGCCGGCAACATCGCCACCTGGGGCGACCGCTACCTGCCGCCGCCCGACGAACGGGATGCGCGGCTGGCCGCCTTTCCCTACCTCGCCGACGACTACGCCTTCAGCGAGCGCGTCGCCGGCGCGACGCCGTGGCTGCGCGACGTGCACCTCTTCGCCATCGGCTCGACCATGAGCTTCGGCGCCTCGGGCTCGTCGATCAACGCGCTGACGACCGCCATCCCGAAGCTGGTCGCCGGCCTCACGCGCGGCCTGTTCCGCGACGACGTCGAGCGGCACTGGGCCTCGCTGCAGGCCTACGACGTGCCGCAAGCCGTGGTCCGGCCACACATTTCCGAAGGAACCCCGCCATGAGCGATTTCGAGTACGACCTGACCGTGCGCAACGGCCGCATCTCCACCGACACCGAGACCTTCGAGGCCGACATCGGCATCCGGGACGGCGTGATCGTCGCGCTGCAGAAGGACCTGCCGCCCGGCCGCGAGGACATCGACGCGGCCGGCCGCTGGGTGCTGCCGGGCGGCATCGACAGCCACGTGCACGTCGAGCAGCTCTCGGGCATGGGCGTGATGTGCGCCGACGACTTCCACTCGGCCACGGTCTCGGCCGCGTTCGGCGGCACCACCACCATCATCCCGTTCGCCGCGCAGCACCGCGGCATGAAGATTCCCGAGGTCGTCGCCGACTACGCGCGGCGCGCCGCGGAGAAGGCGGTGATCGACTACGGCTTCCACCTGATCCTGGCCGACCCGGACGAGACCGCGCTCGCGGTCGACCTGCCCGAGGCCATCCGCGGCGGCATCACCTCGCTGAAGGTCTACATGACCTACGACAAGCTGCGCCTCGACGACTACCAGCTGCTCGACGTGCTGGAGCTCGCCGACCGCGAAGGTGCGCTGGTGATGCTGCACGCGGAGAACCACGACATGATCCGCTGGCTCGCGCAGCGCCTCCTGGAGCGCGGACTGAAGGCGCCGAAATTCCACGGCGTGGCGCACGACCCGATCGCCGAGACCGAAGCCACCTTCCGCGCGGTCGCGCTGTCGCGACTGCTCGACGTGCCGGTGCTGATCGTGCACGTGGCCGGGCAGGAGACGGTGCAGGTGATCCGCGATGCGCGCGCGCTCGGCGCCCAGGTGCATGCCGAGAGCTGTCCGCAGTATCTGTTCCTCACGGCGGAAGACCTCGACCGGCCGGACCTCGAAGGCGCGAAGTTCTGCTGCAGTCCGCCGCCGCGCGACGGCGCCTCGCAGGAGGCCGTGTGGAAGGGCTTCGAGGACGGCACGCTGGGCGTGTACTCGTCCGACCATGCGCCCTACCGCTTCGACGAGACCGGCAAGCTGCCCAAGGGCGAGCAGACCGGCTTCAAGGACATGGCCAACGGCGTGCCGGGCATCGAGCTGCGCATGCCGCTGCTGTTCTCCGAAGGCGTGATGGCGGGCCGGATCACCGTCGAGCAGTTCGTCGCGCTGACCGCGACCAACCACGCGCGCATGTACGGCCTGGCCCCGCGGAAGGGCGCCATCGCGATCGGCGCCGACGCCGACCTGGCGCTGTGGAACCCCGAGCGCGAGACGGTGGTCACCGCCGCGATGCTGCACGACAACGTCGGCTACACGCCCTACGAGGGCCGCACGCTGCGCGGCTGGCCCGAGGTGGTGCTCAGCCGCGGCCGGGTGATCGTCAGGGACAACCGGCTCAACGCCGAACGCGGCTCCGGCCGCTACATCGCGCGCGGCAGGCCCGAGCCGATGCAGCGCCGGACATCGGTCCCGCGTCAGGGCGCCCTGTCCGCATGGACGAAAGGAATCAAGGCATGACGAAGGAACGATTCGGTCTCGCGGTCGCCCAGCTCGGCCCGATCCACCTGGACGACAGCCGCGAATCGGCCGTCGCGCGCCTGATGGACATGATGCGGGAGGCGGCGGGCCGCGGCGCCAAGCTGGTGGTGTTCCCCGAGCTCGCGCTGACGACCTTCTTCCCGCGCTACTGGATGAGCGAGGACGAGGCCGAGGCGCGCTTCTTCGAGCCGTCGATGCCGAGCCCCGCGACGCAGCCGCTGTTCGATCTGGCGAAGTCGCTGGGCATCGGCTTCTACCTGGGCTATGCCGAGCGCACCGCCGACGGCCGGCGCTTCAACACGTCGATCCTGGTCGATGCGCAGGCGAACATCGTCGGGCGCTACCGCAAGATCCACCTGCCCGGCCACTCGGACCACAAGCCCGAGGCGCCGTTCCAGCATCTGGAGAAGAAGTTCTTCGAGGTCGGCAACGACGGCTTCGGCGTCTGGCCGATGCTGGGCACCAACGTCGGCCAGTGCATCTGCAACGACCGCCGCTGGCCCGAGACCTTCCGCGTGATGGGACTGCAGGACGCGCGGCTGGTGGTGCTGGGCTACAACACGCCGTCGTGGAACATCCACTGGACCGAGGCGCCGCACCTGCGCATGTTCCATCACCTGCTGTCGCTGCAGGCGAACGCGTACCAGAACGCGCTGTGGATCGGCGCCGCGGCCAAGTGCGGTTCGGAGGACGGCTTCCACATGATCGGCGGATCGGCCATCGTGGCGCCCACCGGCGAGATCGTGGCGCAGTCGCAGAGCGAGGAGGACGAGGTGATCTTCGTGGCCTGCGACATGGCGCTTGGCGACGACTTCCGCAACCACGTCTTCAATTTCGCCAAGCACCGCAGGCCGGAGCACTACGGGCTGATCACCGAGCGCATCGGCGCAGGCCCGCCCGTCGTGAAGGTCTAGACGAGCGTCAGCGATGCCTCGCCGATGCCTTCGAACGTCGCCTTGACGTCGGCCGGACCGTCGAGCCAGACCATTCCGCACCACGAGCCCGTGGTCAGCACGCTGCCGGCGGCGAGCTGTTCGTGGCGCGCCACGCCGTGCTGCAGCCACTGCGACGCCATCCACAGCGGATCGCCGCAGGCATGGGCGCCTTCGTAGCGCCCGACCTCGCGGCCGTCGACGGCGAGCACGGCCACCTGCCGTGCCCAGTCGACCGGCCTGAGCGGCGCCCAGTCGCCGACGACCAGCGCGCCGTTGGATTGCAGGTCGACCTGGCGCAGCACCGCCGGCGCCTTCTGCTCGCCCTTCCAGCGGAAATCGACCAGCTCGATCGTCACCGCCATGCCGTCGAAGAGCGCGGCCGGGTCGTGCACCGCGCGGGCGGCGAGATCCACGGCCGACAC
>JAKONL010000511.1 GCA_022701965.1 Burkholderiaceae bacterium
TACGGCATGTTCCGCCAGAAGATCGTCGACGGCCAGCAGGTCGAGACGCCCGACTACTGGCTCACGCGCGGCAACCCGTGGGAGTTCCAGCGGCCCGAGGTGACCTACCGCGTGCGCTTCGGCGGCCACGTCCAGCGCCGCGAGACCTCGCGCGACGGCAAGCAGGCGCCCTACGGCGCGGCCGACTGGGTCGACACCCACGACGTGCTGGCGATGGCCTACGACACGATCATCCCGGGCTACGGCACCCAGGCCACCAACACGCTGCGTCTCTGGTCGGCGCGCGCGACCGAAGAGATCGACCTGTCGGCCTTCAACCGCGGCAACTACATGCAGGCGGTGGAGAGCAAGAACCACTCCGAGAACGTCTCGCGCGTGCTCTATCCCGACGACTCCACGCCCTCGGGCCGCGAGCTGCGCCTGCACCAGGAGTACTTCTTCGTCAGCGCCAGCGTGCAGGACCTGCTGCGCCGCTACCTGCGCACGCACGACACCTTCGACAACCTGCCCGACCGCGTCAGCATCCACCTGAACGACACCCATCCGGTGCTGGCCGTGCCCGAACTCATGCGCCTCCTGCTCGACGAGCACGGCCTCGACTGGGACACCGCCTGGGCGCACACGCAAAAGGTCTTCAGCTACACCAACCACACGCTGATGCACGAGGCGCTGGAGACCTGGCCGGTCGAGATGATGAGCCGCATCCTGCCGCGCCACCTGCAGATCGTCTACGACATGAACGCCCGCTTCCTGGGTTCGGTGACCGAGAAGCTCGGCAACGACGTCGAGCTGCTGCGCCGGCTGTCGCTGGTCGACGAGACCGGCGAGCGCCGCGTGCGCATGGCCTACGTGGCGGTGCTCGCGAGCCATTCGATCAACGGCGTCTCGGGGCTGCATTCGGAACTGATGACGCAGTCGATCTTCGCGGACTTCTACCGGATCTTCCCCGAACGCTTCAACAACAAGACCAACGGCGTCACGCCGCGCCGCTGGCTCGCGCAGGCCAATCCGCCGCTCGCCGCGCTGCTCGACCAGCGCATCGGCCGCGGCTGGCGGCGCGACCTCACGCAGCTGCAGGCCCTGCGTCCGATGGCGCAGCAGGCGCCGTTCGTGCGCGCCTTCCGCCATGCCAAGCGCGAGAACAAGCTGCGCCTGGCCAACTGGATCGAGCAGCACATGAACATCGTGGTCGATACCGACGCGATGTTCGACGTGCAGGTCAAGCGCATCCACGAATACAAGCGCCAGCTGATGAACGTGCTGCACGTGGTCTCGCGCTACCGCAGGATCATCGCCGCGCACGACGCCGGCCGACCGATCGACCTGGTGCCGCGCGTGGTGGTATTCGCCGGCAAGGCCGCCTCGGCCTACCACGCGGCCAAGCTGGTGATCCGCCTCATCAACGACGTGGCGTCGGTCATCAACGCCGACCCGCGCGTGGGCAAGCTGCTGAAGGTGGTGTTCCTGCCGAACTACAGCGTGAGCCTGGCCGAGATCATCATGCCGGCGGCCGACCTCTCCGAGCAGATCTCCACCGCCGGCACCGAAGCCTCGGGCACCGGCAACATGAAGTTCGCGCTCAACGGCGCGCTCACCATCGGCACGCTCGACGGCGCCAATGTCGAGATGAAGGAGAACGTCGGCGACGACAACATCTTCATCTTCGGCAACACCACGCCCGAGGTCGCCGAGATCCGCGCCAAGGGCTACCAGCCGCGCCACTACTACGAGTCGAATCCCGAACTGCAGGGCGTGCTGGACGCGATCCGCGACGGCATGTTCTCGCCCGGCGAACCGGCGCGCTACCAGGCGATCTTCGACACGCTCGTGAACTGGGGCGACCAGTACCTGCTGCTGGCCGACTTCGCGAGCTATGTCGAGACGCAGGCCAAGGTCGACGCGCTGTACCGCGACGCCGACGCCTGGACCCACAAGGCGATCCTCAACGTGGCGGGCATGGGCGCGTTCTCGTCGGACCGCACGATCGCGGAATACGCGCACCAGATCTGGAAGACGAAACCCGTGGTCTTGAGCTGACCCCCAAGCTTGCCTACTTCGTGAGGCAGCGCCCGCCCCCTTCGGGGGGCGACACCTGCGGCCCGGCAGCGCCGGATCCACGGTGTCTCGCGAAGGGTTCGGAGGTTGTTATTTGATGGGCACGGGCGCCGCTTCGGTCACGAAGCCGATACGGGCGAGGCCGGCCTTGTTGGCGACGGCCATGAGTTCGACGATCCGGCCGTAGGGAACGTTTCGGTCGGCGCGCAGCTGGATCTCGGTGTCGCGGCTGGCGGCGGCGACGGCGCTCAGGCGGGCCGCGAGGTCCGCATCGGAGAACGGCTGGCCGTCGAGGAACAGCCTGCCGCCGGCATCGACCGCAAGGCTCACGAACTTCGGCACTTCCGCCGCCCTGCCGGCATCGGTGCGCGGCAGGTCGAGGCGGATGGCGCTCGCCATCAGCGGCGCGGTGACGATGAAGATCACCACCAGCACCAGCATCACGTCGACCAGCGGCGTGACGTTGATGTCGGACAACGGACGCTGGCCGCCGGCACCGGTCGAGCGGCCGCCGGATGCGCCGCTGCCGGAACCGAGGGACGTGCGGCCGAATGTCATCGGGGTTCCTGGCCGGTCCGGGTCCGATGCGCTGCGGTCGATCAGACCGGCACGACTCGCGCGGACGGAAGTTCGTCCGGCGCGGGGCGGGGGTCGTGCCCGAACACGCCCAGGAGGTCGTGCGCGAAGCCCTCGAGTTCGGCCTCGATGCGCCCGATGACCCGGCCGAACACGTTGTAGGCGAGCACGGCGGGAATCGCGACCGCGAGACCCAGCGCCGTCATCACCAGCGCCTCGCCGACGGGACCGGCGACCTTGTCGATGGTGAAGCCGCCAGACGCACCGGCCGCGCCAGCCGAACCGGCAATCACGACAAGTGCGCCGTGGATGCCCCACACCGTGCCGAGCAGGCCGACGAAGGGCGCGGTCGCGCCGACGGTGGCCAGCAGGATCTGTCCGGCCTGCAACCGGCGCAGCGCCGCATGGAGCGCGTCCCGCAGCAACCGTGTCAGGTGCTGGGTCCGGTCGCCCGCATCCTGCAGCGATGATGGCATTCCGCGCGCGGCACCATCGATGCGAACCGGATCCGCCGCGAGCCTCCGCAGCGCCTCGACGGCAGGGCCGACGAACCGCGTTCGATCGAACGCCTGCACCCGCACGCCAGCCTCGTCCAGCGTCGGCGCCTGCCAGAAGGCGGCGATGCTGCGCAGCACGCTGCGCGTACCGCCGCGCAGCAGCCAAGTCTTCCAGAGGATGGTCACCCAGCTCGCCACCGACATCGCCACCAGCAGCAGCGCCACCGCGCGACCGACGCCGTCGCCCTGCGCCAGCATCTGCGCGAGGCTCATGCGACGTCTTGCAGACCCAGCACGTCGAACATGTCGAACAGACCCGACGTCCGCGACGCCAGGAACCGCACGGCGCGCAGGCTGCCCTGCGCATAGGTCGCGCGGCTCGAGGACTTGTGCGTGATCTCGATGCGCTCCCCGGTCCCGGCGAACAGCACGGTGTGGTCGCCGACGATGTCGCCGCCGCGCACCGAAGCGAACCCGATCGACGACGGATCGCGTTCGCCGGTGACGCCTTCGCGGGCGTACACGGCGCAATCCTTGAGGTCGCGCCCGAGCGCACCGGCGATCACCTCGCCCATCTTGAGCGCGGTGCCCGACGGCGCATCGACCTTGTGCCGGTGGTGTGCCTCGATGATCTCGATGTCGTAGCCGGTCGAGAGCGCCTTCGCCGCCATCTCGAGCAGCTTGAACGTCACGTTGACGCCGACGCTCATGTTCGGCGCCATCACGATGGCGATGTCCTTCGCGAACCCGGCGATCTCAGCCTTCTGCGCGTCGGTGAAGCCGGTGGTGCCGATGACGGCCTGCACGCCGAGCTCCCGGCACATCGCGAGGTGCGCGAGCGTGCCTTCGGGCCGGGTGAAATCGATCAGTACCTGCGCATCGCCCAAGCCCGCGCGCAGGTCCGAGACGACCTGCACACCGCTGGCGGCGCCGAGGAACGCCGCCGCGTCGGTGCCGAGCGCGTCGCTGCCCGGACGGTCGAGCGCGCCAGCCAGCCGGCAGTCGTCGGCGCCGTGGATGGCTTCGATCAGCATCTGGCCCATGCGACCCGAGGCTCCCGCGACCGCGATGCGGCGAGGCGATGGCGATTGCGCCGTCATCACTTCGACTCGAGCGGCGGGTAGCTCGCAGGCAGCGGTGCGAGCGGTGCGGGTGGGGCGCTGGCCTTCGGGTCCTTGGCGGGAGCGACCTTGTCCAGCTGCTCCGCGGATGCCTCCAGCTGGGGGATCCGGCCGCTGTGCTTGCGTGCGTCGAGTTGCGCGACGAAGTCCTGCTCGCTCGGCATCTCGTCGCCCTGGAACCGGTCCAGCAATTCGCCCTTGAAGAACAGCGTCAGCCGGCGCTGCTGCGCTTCCACGCCCTGCCGCCGGATGGTGAACACGTAGTCCCAGCGGTCGGCGTGGAACACGTCGGTCAGCAGCGAGGTGCCGAGCAGTTCCCGGACCTGCTGCTTCGACTGCCCCGGCTTGAGCGCATCGACCTGCTCTCTGGACACGAAATTGCCCTGGACCACTTCGACCCTGTAGGGCGTCACCGCGTACAGCGCGCTGCGCGTGCGTTCCGTGACGCTGCTGCAGGCACCCAGCAGGAGCGTTGCGCCGGCGACGGCGATCAGCGACCAGATGCGACTTCGGTGATTGGCGGACATGGGCAGAGGGGGTGGCGATATGATCGAATCATTGTAGCGGCTGGCCTTTTCGGGCCTTGCCTGCACGGCAGGCGCAGGAAACGACCCCATGGGCAACATCGACGAACTTAAGAACACCGGCCTGAAGGCCACGCTGCCGCGACTGAAGATCCTCGAGATATTCCAGACCGGCTCGCAGCGCCACATGACCGCGGAAGACGTCTTCCGCGTGCTGCTCAACGAGCGCTCGGACATCGGGCTGGCCACGGTCTACCGCGTGCTGACCCAGTTCGAGCAGGCCGGCATCCTGGAACGCAGCCATTTCGAGAGCGGCAAGGCCGTCTACGAACTCAACGAAGGCACCCACCACGACCACCTGATCTGCACGTCCTGCGGCAAGGTCGAGGAGTTCTACGACGCGGAGATCGAGCGGCGCCAGCAGATGATCGCCAAGGACAAGGGCTGGATCATGCAGGACCATGCGATGTCGCTCTACGGCCTGTGCGCGGAGTGCGCCAGCCGGCGCTGACGCACCGGCGGCGCGCTGGCCCTAGTCCAGCACGCCGCTGTCCATCGCCCGGTGGTGGCGCGCCACGAAGTCGGCATAGGTGTCGATGCCGCGCAGCTGCAGGATCGAGTTGCGCACCGCGGCCTCCACCAGCACCGCGATGTTGCGGCCCGCGACCACCTGGATGATGACCTTTCGCACCGGGATGCCCAGCACGTCCTGCGTGAGCGGCGCCGCGGGCATGCGTTCGTAGTCGCGCTCGAAGCTGTCCCGGCGCACGAGGTGCACGATCAGCTTGAGCCGCATCTTCCGCCGCACGGCCGTCTCGCCGAAGATCGCGCGGATGTCGAGCAGACCGATGCCGCGGACCTCCAGCAGGTTCTGCAGCAGTTCCGGGCAGCGGCCCTCGATGGTGTTCTGGTTGATCCGGTAGAGATCGACCGCATCGTCGGCCACCAGGCCATTGCCGCGGGAAATCAGTTCCAGCCCGAGCTCGCTCTTGCCCAGCCCCGACTCGCCGGTGATCATCACGCCCAGGCCCAGGATGTCCATGAAGACGCCGTGCATCGACGTGCGTTCGGCGAAATGCTTGGAGAGGTAGGCGCGCAGCAGGTCGATCACGAAGGCCGAACCCTCCCGCGTCGCAAAGAGCGGCAGCTGCGCCCGCTCGCAGATCGCGAGCAGTTCATTCGGCGCCACCTGCCCGTCGGCCAGCACCAGCATGGGCGGCTCGAGCGTGACGATCCGGCCGATGCGGCGGGCGCAGTCCTCGGGCGTGCCGCGCGACAGGTAGGCGACCTCGCGCGCACCGAGGATCTGGACCCTGTAGGGATGGATGTAGTTGAGATAACCCACGAGGTCCGCCGCGGATTGCGCACGGCTGATGACCTCGACGTCGAAGTGGCGCTCCGAAGCGCCCAGGCCCGCGAGCCATTCCCAGCGCAAGGA
>JAKONL010000534.1 GCA_022701965.1 Burkholderiaceae bacterium
GCCAGCGGCGCCTCGGGGCCGACCACGGTCAGCACGATCTTCTCCTTCTGCGCCCATTCGCGCAGCGCGACGACATCGGTGATGTCGACGTTCTCGTAGCGCCGGTCCAGCGCCGTTCCGCCATTGCCCGGCGCCAGGTAGAGACGGGACACCCGCTCCGACTGCGACAGCCGCCAGGCCAGCGCATGTTCGCGGCCACCGCCGCCGATCACGAGGACTCTCATGGTTCGCTCCCCGTCATTCCGATATCGCAGCGTTGTGGAAGACGTCCTGGACGTCGTCCAGGTCCTCGATGACGTCGAGCAGGCGCTGCATGCGCGCGCCCTCCTCGCCCGCGAGTTCGATGGTGTTCTCGGCGCGCATCGTCACCTCGGCCAGCTCGGGCACGAGCCCGGCGGCCTCCAGGGCGTTCTTGACAGCCTCGAAGTCGGCCACGGCCGTCAACACCTCGATCGCGCCGTCCTCGCCGGTCACGACGTCCTCGGCGCCGGCCTCGAGCGCGACCTCCATGAGCCGGTCCTCGTCGGTGCCGGGCGCATAGATGAACTGGCCGCAGTGCTTGAACTGGAACGACACCGAGCCCTCGGTGCCCATGTTGCCGCCGTACTTGCTGAAGGCGTGGCGGACCTCGGCCACGGTGCGCACGCGGTTGTCGGTCATGGTGTCGACGATGATGGCGGCGCCACCGATGCCGTAGCCTTCGTAGCGGATCTCCTCGTAGCTCACGCCCTCGAGGTTGCCGGTGGCCTTGTCGATGTTGCGCTTGACGGTGTCGGCCGGCAGGTTGACCGCCTTGGCCTTCTCGACGGCCAGCCGCAGCCTCGGATTGGCGCTCAGGTCACCGCCGCCGGTGCGCGCGGCCACCGTGATCTCGCGGATGGCACGGGTCCAGAGCTTGCCCCGCTTCTCGTCCTGGCGTCCCTTCCGATGCTGGATGTTCGCCCATTTGCTGTGTCCGGCCATGACTCTCTCTTCTTGCTGTCGTATGTTTCTGAAACTGGGGCGAGTTTACTGTCCGGTCCCCGGCACCCGGGGGCCATCGGCCCGGCGTCAAACGCATTGGAGATAATCCACCGGCCCGGAATGGTTAATGGGGCCGACCGATGCGCGCGAACCTCGGGTGGCGATGTCCGGTCGAGCGCGAATTCTTGATCCACAAGCAAATCCCGTTCCGGGAGAAGGAATCATCCATGTCAATGCAGGAGCCGAAATGAGTGCACGCGATCCGGTGCTTCCCCCCCTGCGCATCGAGCGCCTGTCGCTGACCGATGGACTGGCCCTGTCGGCGCGAGGCACGGTTCCCTTCGGCGGTCTCGGCTACGGCACGCCCGACGACCTGCCCTGGATGCCGATGGTCAACGCGCGGGTGCTCTCCGGGCGCGGTCCGATGGCCGACATCTGGCACGTTGGGGGCACGGTGCGCTCCGGCATGACCGGGGTGGTGCGCTGGCGCACCGACGGCCACTGGGTGCTCGGTGCCGTCTACCTGGACGAGTCGGCCGAACACCACGGCCTGGCGCACCTGTCCGAGATGGCCTATCGCGACCTGTTCCAGGCCCTCGCGGACACCGGCTGCCCGCACCTGCAGCGCATCTGGAACTACCTGCCCCAGATCAACGGCGACGGCGGCGGGATGGAGCGCTACCGCCAGTTCAACATGGGCCGCCAGCAGGCCTTCCTCGATGCCGGTCAGGCCGCCTTCGACGGTGCGCCGGCCGCGTGTGCGCTGGGCATCCGCCAGGGCTCGCTGTGCATCCGCTTCCTCGCCGGCCAGGTCGCGCCGGTGCCGGTGGAGAACCCGCGCCAGGTCTCGGCCTATCGCTACCCCGACACCTACGGCCCGCGCGCGCCCACCTTCTCGCGCGCCGCGCTCGCCGCGCTCGGCGGCGGCGACGTCGCGCTGTTCATCTCCGGCACCGCCAGCATCGTCGGCCACGAGACCGTGCACCTGGGCGACGTGCGCGCTCAGACGCACGAGACGCTGCGCAACCTTTCCGCCGTGATCGCCGCGGCCAACGCCCGCACCAGCGCGGTGTTCGATCTGGCACGGCTGGAGGCGGTGGTGTACGTGCGCCACGTGGCCGACGAGCCGGTGGTGCGCGCGGTGCTCGACGAGGCCCTGGGCACCGACGCGCACACCGTGCGTCATGCGGTCTACCTCGAAGCCGACATCTGCCGCCAGGACCTGCTAGTGGAGATCGAGGCCCACGCCACCGCGTCCGGGACGCTGGGCGCCCCATGATCGGCGGATGCGCCCGCGCACCGGCGCGGCGACGCGGCGACGCCCGCCGATGACGCGCTTCCTGCGCGCGCTGCGCCAGGCGGTCCGCCTGCTCCTGGCCGTGCCGCTCTACGTGCTGCTGTCGATCCTGGGCGTGGTCTCGCTGGGCTGGAACGTGGTCGCGCTGGTCCTGCGACCCTCGATGTCGCCGGAGCGGGGCCGCGTGTTCGGTCGCTGGATGATCTCCTTCGCCTACCGCGTCTTCTGGGGCACCGCCACGGCCTGCGGAATGATGCGGATCGACGCCCGCTGCCTCGACGCCCTGCGCGACGAGCGCGGCCTGATCCTCGCGGCCAACCATCCGACCATGCTCGACGCCCTGCTGATGGTGGCGCGGCTGCCGCGCAGCGCCTGCATCATGAAGGCCGGGCTGACGAAGAACGTGTTCATCGGCGCCGGCGCGCGGCTGGCGCACTACATCAGCAACGACTCGGCCCACAGCATGGTGCGCCTGGCCGTCGAGGACCTGCGCCGCGGCGGCCAGCTGGT
>JAKONL010000544.1 GCA_022701965.1 Burkholderiaceae bacterium
CAGACGAACAGCGTGGTCAGCAGGATCCAGTAGCCCTGCGCCGGATGGATCACCCGCATCACGACATAGCCCGCGAACAGCGCCACCGACAGCCGCAGCGCATGACGGAACAGCGCCGACTTCGGCGTCAGCTGGCGCCGCACGCGTTCGACGCTGTCGCGCCAGCCGTGCGGCGAGCGGTCGAACAGGCCCATGTCGGTCCGCCCCGCCTGCGCCGAGGGCTGGCTCGCGCCGGCGAGCTGGCCGTCGAGCTGCGCGAGATTGCGCGCCAGCGCCTCGACCGAGGCCAGCAGCGCGAGCCGCTGCGGCGTCGTCGCGTTCGCGCGCTCGTGCTCGATGGCGCTGCGCAGGTCGGCCAGGGCCTGGACGGTATCGGTGCCGACGTCGAAGGGCTCGCGCCGCGCGATCGACACCGCGAGCCGCTGGCAGGCGATGCCCTGCAGCCCGAGCACGCGCTGGCACCGGTAGAGCAGGTCGCTGTGGAAGAAGGCATCGGCGAGCGCGTTGTAGTCGTCGTGCGAGGAGCTGGCGCGCTCGTGCACGTCCTGCGCGATCAGGTAGAGCCCGCGGTAGCGCGAGATGCGGCCGGTCGGAGCGCGCTTGCGGATCTGGATGCGACGGAAGATGCTTTCCTTGGCGGCGTTGAGCTCGGCCACCACGTCGGTGTTCATCTGCGCGAGCGACAGGCGCTTGCGCTCGATGTCGACGCCGCGCAGCGGCTCGAAGAGCGATGCCTTGAAGCGCACGTAGCCACCGAGCACCATGAAAAGCTTCACCAGCAGCGCCTGGACCGGCTGCGCCGGGAAGATCGCCGCCCAGCCGACCGAGAACACGCCGTACCAGGCCGCACCGGCCAGCAGCAGCTTCGGCGCATTCCAGCGCCCGTGCGCCAGCCCGTCGGGATGGTCCATGCTCAGCGTGGCGTACATCGCCAGAATCAGCGTCGCATAGCCGATCGCCTTGTAGCGCGCATCGACGGCGCCGAGCAGGGTGAGCCCGAACGCCGCCAGCGACAGCGCGACGATGAAGAACCACGACGTGTCGAACAGCGCCGCCACCGCGAACGACACCGCCGCGAAGCATGCCAGCGTGACGGTCTGCGCGCGCAGCCGGCCGCGCCAGCTGTCGTCGGTCTCGGACAGCGCGCTGGCGATGGCGCCCAAAAAGAGCGGGATCACGGCGTCCTGGTGGCCGGTGAGCGCGCACAGCGCCATCAGGCTGCCCAGGGTGAGCAGCACGCGCAGCGGCTGGCCGCCCGAGGCGAAGCTGCGCAGGCGCCGGGGCAGGTCGAAGGGGGGTGTCGTGGCGTCGATGGCGGTGACAGTCATGTGGCGCGTGCCGCTGCAGGATGCATGCCACGGCGCACGAGGCGATTAAAGGTAGCCGCCGAAACGCAGGATGTGCCCGTCGGGCTCGCGGATCGCGAATTCGCGCAGTCCCCACGGCTGCGAGAGCGGCGGCTCGACGATGTCGACGCCGCGTTTGGCGTAGGCGGCATGGAGTCCGTCGATGTCGTGGCCGACGTGGATCGCGATCTCGCCGCGCCAGGGTCGTGCGTCGCGCACGTCGACCTGCCAGAGTCGCAGGTAGACCGGATCGCCCCAGCCCCGCTCGCCCGGCGGGCGCACGCCCATCTTCACCCGCGCGTAGCTGGGCGGCTCGCCGGCGACGAAGTCGAGCTCGAAACCCAGCACGCTGCAGAAGTAGCGCGCCGCCCGGACCACGTCGGCCACCGGCAGCACCGGCTGGACGCCGTGGAACTGGTGCACGGCGCCGAGCGCCTGCGGCACGGCCGGCGTCGTGGGCGCGGCGGACTCGGCCATCAGTTCAGCTCCCGCCGCAGTGCGGCGAGTCGCTCGGCCATGACGTCGATGTCGAGCGCGTCGCGGGCCTCGCGCAGGTAGGTTTCCAGATCCTGCACGGCGGCGGCCGTGTGGCCCTGCGCGGCATGCGCGAGTCCGCGGTCGCGGTATTCGCTCCAGGCGCCGGGCAGGAGCGCGACCAGCCTGTCCTGTACGGCGATCGCACGCTGCCAGTCCTCCTGCGCGGCATGCACGTCCTTCAGGTTGCGCAGCATGCGGGCGATGATCTCGCGCGGGGTGGCGGGCTGGAGGTAGAGGCCCAGGGGCACGTCGAAGTCACCCACCAGGCCGTTGCCGCGCTTGTAGGGCTCGATCCGCTCGCTCAGTTCCTCGCGCGAGAGCGACTTGCCGGTGAACGGATCGATCACCACCTGCCCCTTGGGCAGCGTCACCTTGAGCATGAAGTGCCCGGGAAAGGAGACGCCCCTTGCCTGCAGCCCCAGGCCCTGGGCCAGCTCGATCCACAGCACAGCCAGCGAGATCGGAATGCCGCGGCGCGTGCGCAGCACGGCGTTGAGGTAGCTGTTGTCGGGGTCGTAGTAGTCGTTGACGTTGCCGCCGAAGCTCAGGTCGTGGAAGAAGAACTGGTTGAGCGCGCGCAGCTTGGCCAGCGGCGCCGCGTCGGCCGGCAGCCGGCGCCTAAGGCGGGCCAGGAGCTGGTCCACGTCGCCGAGCACCTGGGCGATGTCGAGGTCGGGATACTCGTCCTGCGCCAGGCTCGCGGCCGTCTCGAGCAGCGGGAAGTGGTCGTCGCTCTGCACGAGGGAGGCGAAATATTCGAGGGCAGTCGGTGCCGAGAAGCGAAGGGTCATGTGGCTTTGTAGAGGAGCGTGCCGGGAGCGTCAAGGCAATTGCGGCGCCGGCCCGCGCAGGCCGGCCGCGCCGGGCGGAAGTCAGCGCTTGACGAAGCTGCGCAGCCGCAGCCCCATGGCGGCGAGCGCGCCGAAGTAGAGCAGCGCCGCCCCGACCACCATCGCGGCCAGCAGTCCGATGCGCTGCAGCCGTACCGCCCGCAGAGCGAGCCAGTCGAAGTGGCCGGCGCCCCAGGCCAGGAGCCATCCCACCAGCGCCGCGGCCACCAGCACTTGCAGCACGAAGCGACCCCAGCCCGGCTCCGGCCGGTAGCTGCCCCGGCGCACCAGCCCGATCAGCAGCCACAGCGCGTTCACCACCGCGCCGATGGCGATCGTCAGCGTCAGCGCGGCATGCTGGAGCACCGGCACCAGCACCAGGTTGAGCAGCTGCGTCAGCACCAGCACGCAGACCGCGATCA
>JAKONL010000580.1 GCA_022701965.1 Burkholderiaceae bacterium
CAGTTCACCGCGATGAACACCGTGACCCTGCGCGACCTCGACGTCGGGATGGCGAGCAGCGGCAACAGCCTGCTGTCGATGGTGCAGATGCTCGCGATGAGCCTGGGCGTCGCGGCAGCGAGTTCGGTGCTCGGCGGCTACACGGGCCTGTTCGGCGCCGCATCGACGGCCGACGCGATCGACACGCTGCATGCATTCCAGGCGACGTTCGCGACCATGGGGCTCATCACCCTGGCGTCCTCGCTGATCTTCTGGCACCTGCCGCCCGAGGCGCGCGCGGTGCAGCCGCCGCAGCCCGAGGTCTCGGGCCAGGGCTGACGCCGGACCCATGCAGCGGCCTCAGGCCGGGTGGATCGCGCCCAGGACGCGTGCGCCGCGCGCGCCCGTGACGGCGGCCAGATTGCCCGCACGACGGTGCACGGTCGCGCAGGCGAGCCAGGCGAACGCGGTGGCCTCGACCTGCTGCGATGGCAGTCCGTGTTCGTCCGACGGGACGACGGCGACACCCGGCAACCGCGCGGCGAGGCGCGCCATGAGGTGACGGTTCAACGCGCCGCCGCCGCACACGATCAGCTCGCGGCAGTCGCCGCCGTGACGAAGGAGATCGTCGGCGCAGGCGGTGGCAGTGAGTTCGGCCAGCGTGGCCTGCACGTCGACCGGTGTGACGTCGAGACCAGCCAGCCGCGCGGCCAGCCAGTCGGGATGGAACAGGTCGCGGCCGGTGCTCTTGGGCGGGGCGCCGAGGAAGTAAGGGTCCGCCAGGCAGCGCGCCAGCAGCGCCGGATGCACCGTGCCGCTCGCGGCCCAGCGCCCGCCCGCATCGTAGGGCTCGCCTGTGTGTGTGAGGCACCAGTGATCCATCAGCGCGTTGCCCGGGCCGCAGTCGAAACCGAGCACCGATGCCGACACGTCGACGTCGTCGCCGGTCGCCGGCAGCAGGCTGATGTTGGAGATGCCGCCGATGTTCAGCACGGCGACGGACCGGTCGGGCCGGCCGAACACCGCCAGATGGAAAGCCGGCACCAGCGGCGCTCCCTGTCCGCCCGCGGCCACGTCGCGGCTGCGGAAGTCCGCGACGACGTCGATGCCGGTCGTCTCCGCAAGAAGTGCCGGGTTGTCGAGCTGGATCGTGTAGCCGATGCCGTCGAATGCACCGGGCCGGTGCCGCACGGTCTGTCCGTGCGCGCCGACGGCGGTCACGGCCGAGGCGGGGAGACCGGCCCGGGCGAGCAGTTGCCGCACCACATCGGCGTAGAGCGCGACCAGCGCGTTGGCAGCCAGTGCCGCCCGATGGAGTTCGTCGTTGCCGGGCGTGTTGAGCGCCATGAATTCGGCGCGCAGCGCGGTGGGGAAGTCGACGCTCGCATGCCCGATCACGCGGACGGCGCTGCCGTCCGGCTCGCCCAGGTCGGCGAGGACGCCGTCGACGCCGTCGAGCGATGTCCCGGACATGAGGCCGATGTAGACGGCCATCCCCGGCGACTCAGTCGGCGCTGGCCTGCACGACGGAGAAGGCGGCCGCCAGTTCGGCGCGCGTGGCGACCGCGAGCCGGTCGAACGCGGGGCGGGACGCCGCGCTCAGCGCCGTGCCGCCAGTCTGCTTCGCGATGGCGACCAGCGGATCGACGAACGCGCCGGCGACGCGGAATTCGAAGTGCAGGTGCGGGCCGGTGGCCCAGCCGGTCGAGCCGACCGCGCCGATGAACTGGCCCTGCGACACGGTCTGGCCGCCGCGCACGTCGATGCGGCTCAGGTGGGCATAGACCGTCTGCTGGTTGTTGCGGTGCTGGATCACGACGATGTTGCCGTAGCCGCTCTGCTGGCCGGCGAAATCGACCGTGCCGTCGCCGACCGCGCGCACGGCGGTGCCGGTGGGCGCCGCGAAATCCGTGCCGTTGTGCTGGCGCCAGCTGTTGAGGATCGGATGCAGGCGCATCGAGAAACCGCTCGACACGCGGGAGAATTCGACCGTCGACGACAGGTACGGGCGCACGAGGCTCTCGCCGTTCGGGCGGTAGTAGCCGCCCTTCTGCCCGGGTTCCTGGAACCACATCGCCTGGTGCTTCTGGCCGGCGCTCTCGAATTCGGCAGACAGCACGCGTCCGGTGCGCAGCGACTGGCCGTCGGCCTCGAAGGTCTCGTAGACGACGGCGAAGCGGTCGCCCTTGCGCAGCGCGCGGAAGTCGACATCGCCGGCGAAGACGTCGGCCAGCTGGCTCGCGACGGCGTCGGGGATCTCGGCCTTGTCGGTCGCCTCGAACAGCGTCGAGCGCACCACGCCGCTGGCAAGGCGGCTGGAGGCGGCGAGCTTGTCCTCCTCGGTGCGCAGCGTGAAGTTGCGGCCCGTCCACGAAGCCACCAGGCGCTTGAAGCCGCCGTTGCCGTCGGGAATCCAGCGCGCGCTCAGGCGCAGCAGCGTGTTGTCGCGCGTCGCTTCGGCGGTGACGGTGCGTCCGGGGCGACCCAGCAGCGCATTGCGCGCTTCGGCACTGCCGCGCAGGAAGGCGGCCGCGGCCGGGTCGGCGATGCCCAGGCGCTGGAGCAGGGCCTCGACCGTGTCGCTCGAACGCGTGACCTCGGTACGGAACAGGGTGAAGGCATGCGTGTCGAGCGCTTCGGCCTGGGCGTCGAAGTCGATCGGCTTGACGGCTTCGAGCACCTGCTTGACGGGCAGGTCGGACACGTCCGGACCGAGCGAGGCCACGGCGAAGGCGCCGCCGCCGGCGCACAGCAGCAGGGTGCCGATCGCGGCACCGATCTGCTTCGGGTAGGACCTGAAAACATGGGCCACGCGGGATGCGAACAGCTCCTCGGCGGCAAGAATGGCTTTGATCAACTCTGGAAAACCCCGTGTCTGTTCGGCGGATCCGCGCCGCAAGAACTCGCGTGGCGAGGTGGTGGGACGGTGCGGAAGAAAGCGCCGCTTAGAATCCGGCGCTTGGGAAAGTCGGGCTGAGTATAGCTTCGGCGTCAGTCAAAACCGCCAGAAAACACAATGTCAGCCGAAGTTGTTACAACCCAAAACCTTTCCGATCGCGTAGGACAAGCGCTCGAAATATCCCTGCGTGGCACGGAAGAGTTGCTTCCGCGCGACGAATGGGTTCGAAAACTGCAGCGTGCCGAAGCCACCGGAACGCCGCTGCGCATCAAGCTCGGACTCGATCCCACGGCTCCCGACATCCATATCGGCCACACGGTCGTCCTCAACAAGATGCGGCAGCTGCAGGACCTCGGTCATACCGTGATCTTCCTGATCGGCGACTTCACCACCACGATCGGCGATCCGTCGGGGCGCAACAGCACCCGCCCACCGCTCACGCGCGAGCAGATCGAGGCCAACGCGCAGACCTACTACCGCCAGGCCAGCATGGTCCTCGACCCGGACCGTACCGAGATCCGCTACAACTCGGAGTGGAGCGACCCGCTCGGCGCGCGGGGCCTGATCCAGCTCGCGGCCAAGTACACCGTGGCCCGGATGATGGAGCGCGACGACTTCACCAAGCGCTTCAAGGCCGGACAGTCGATCTCGGTGCACGAATTCCTCTACCCGCTGATGCAGGGCTACGACTCGGTGGCGCTGAAGTCGGACCTCGAACTCGGCGGCACCGACCAGAAGTTCAACCTGCTCATGGGGCGGCACCTGCAGCAGGAATACGGCCAGGAGCCGCAGTGCATCCTGACGATGCCGCTGCTCGAGGGGCTCGACGGCGTCGAGAAGATGTCCAAGAGCAAGAACAACTACATCGGCGTCACCGAGGCGCCGGCCACGATGTTCGCCAAGGTGCTCTCCATCAGCGACGTGCTGATGTGGCGCTGGTACACGCTCCTGAGTTTCCGCTCGATCGCCGAGATCGCCGCGCTCAGGGCCGAAGTCGACGCGGGGCGCAATCCGAAGGACGCGAAGGTGGCGCTGGCCCGGGAGATCACCGCGCGCTTCCACGGCGCGGCGGCGGCCGATGCGGCCGAGCAGGATTTCGCCAATCGCAGCAAGGGCGGCGTGCCCGAGGAGATCGCCGAGGTCGCGCTCGCCGGCGCGCCGCTGGGCATCGCGCAGCTGCTCAAGCAGGCCGGGCTGGCCGCGTCGACGTCCGAAGGCAACCGGCTGATCGACGGCGGCGGCGTGCGGGTCGACTCGGTGGTGATCGCCGACAAGGGCCTCAGGCTCGAAGCGGGCCGCTACGTCGTGCAGGTCGGCAAGCGCAAGTTCGCGCGCGTGACGCTGGCCTGAGCGGCCGGACGACATCGGTCCCCCGACGCCGCCGATGCCCTCCATGCCGA
>JAKONL010000581.1 GCA_022701965.1 Burkholderiaceae bacterium
GGCATCCGCCTGGCCAAGGAGGTGGCGGCCCGGCGCGACTGCTCGCGGCGCGAGGCCGAACTGCTGATCGAGAACGGCGCCGTGCGCGTCGACGGCCGGGTCGTCGAGGTGCCGGGGGCGCGCGTGCGCGCGGACCAGCGCATCGAGATCGACCTCGCCGCGCGGCCCGAGCCGGTGCAGGCCGTCACGCTGCTGCTGCACAAGCCCCCGGGCATCGCCTTCGACGCCCCGGTCGGGCGGCTGGTGCTGCCCGAGCGGCGCGGCGACGCCGATGGCGACGGCTTCCGCCGCCCGACGCTGCAGCGCCATTTCGTCGGCCAGCGCTGCCTGACGCCGCTGGAGACCGGGGCCGGCGGCCTGATCGCCTTCACGCAGGACCCGCGCATCGAGCGCAAGCTGATCGAGGACGCCGGCCTGATGGAGTACGAGGTGATGGTCGACGTCACCGGCGAAGTGGGTCCGCAGGCACTGCACCGGCTCAACCAGTCGCCGGTGATCGACGGGCGCGCGATGCTGCCCGCCAAGGTCAGCATCGGCCGGCAGAGCGAGGACGGCACACGGACCGGCCTGCGGTTCGCGATGAAGGGCGCCTGGCCCGGCCAGATCGCGCAGATGTGCGACAGCGTCGACCTGCGGATCGTCGCGATGAAGCGCATCCGCGTCGGCCGTGTCCCACTCGCAGGGCTGGCGCCCGGGGAATGGCGCTATCTGCTGCCGCATGAGAGGTTCTGATCCTTTCCTCCAACGCAGCAATCGAACCACGCCATGCGCCTTCTCCTCGCCATCTTCCTGCCCTTCGTCGCCTTCTTCACCATCGGCCGCCCGATCGCCGGCGTGATCTGCCTGATCCTGCAGATCACGCTCATCGGCTGGCTGCCGGCCGCGATCTGGGCCGTCTACGCGCTGAGCCAGTACAAGACCGACAGGAAGATCGCCAACGCGATGGGCTCGCAGCGCTTCTGACGCGGGAGAGCCTGCGGCCCTCGAATGAAAAGTGTGAAGCGCGCCTGTAAGCCGGATTCTGTGCACCGGCGTCTTCTTTCGAATCCGCCGGCGTGACCGCCATTAATCTGGGCCGCCGGTCACCCGACGGCTCGGTGCCACCTACCCGCCAGCCATCCGCGGAACCACGGGATCAGGAGGTCGCGGCGTACCGCTCGCTCCGTGCGCTGGCCTATTTGGTGTTGCTGCGCGCAGAGATTGCCCGTTTCACCCGACTCCGGGTTGCCCCGTCGCCGACTCGTCTCTGTTGCTCTGATCCTCACCTCGCGGTGGAGAGTCGTTAACTCCTGCGCTGTCCTGTGCAGTCCGGACGTTCCTCCAGTGCCTGGTTTCCCAGATCGCACCAGCGGCGGTCCGGCGCGCTTCACGGGGCGGATTATGTCGCGACAATGGAAATCCCCTGTTTCGACGCCCAAGGAGACCGACCATGAAAGCCCAGAACATCCTCGAAACCATCGGCCGCACGCCGCACGTGCGCATCGGCAAGCTCTTCACGGGCACGACCCGCGGCACGCAGCAGGTCTGGATCAAGTCCGAGCGGTCGAATCCCGGCGGCTCCATCAAGGACCGCATCGCGCTCGCGATGGTCGAGGCCGCCGAGCGCTCCGGCGCGCTGCAGCCCGGCGGCACGATCGTCGAGCCGACCTCCGGCAACACCGGCATCGGCCTGGCGATGGTCGCCGCCGTCAAGGGATACAAACTGGTGCTGGTGATGCCCGACAGCATGTCGGTCGAGCGCCGGCGCCTGATGCTGGCCTACGGCGCGAGCTTCGACCTGACGCCGCGTGCCGGCGGCATGAAGGCCTCCATCGCACGCGCCCAGGAGATCGTCGCCGCCACGCCCGGCGCCTGGATGCCGCAGCAGTTCGACAACCCGGCCAATGTCGACGTGCACGTGCGCACCACGGCCGAGGAGATCGCCGCCGACTTTCCCGACGGCATCGACGCGCTGATCACCGGCGTGGGCACCGGCGGCCACATCACGGGCGTGGCGCGGGTGCTGAAGGCGCGGTTCCCGAAACTGAAGGTGTTCGCGGTCGAGCCGGTGGCGTCGCCCGTCATTTCGGGCGGCGCGCCGGCGCCGCATCCGATCCAGGGCATCGGCGCGGGGTTCATCCCCAAGAACCTCGACGTCGAACTGCTCGACGGCGTGATCCAGGTCGATGCCGAACCGGCGCGCGAGATGGCGCGGCGCTCGGCGACCGAGGAAGGGATGCTGGTCGGCATTTCCTCGGGCGCGACGCTGCAAGCCATCGCGCAGAAGCTGCCGGAGCTCGCGGACGACGCCGTGGTGCTGGGCTTCAACTACGACACCGGCGAGCGCTACCTGTCGGTCGAAGGGTTCCTGCCGGGCTGAGCTGCGAGACGGACGGCATCGCCGACCCGGAGCGTGCCGCCCGCCATGACGCGCGCGGTCACGCCGCCGTGCCCGCGCATCGCGTTGTAGCCGCCCTCGCCCAGTTCCGCCTCCATCAGCGAACAGGGCTCGCAGGTGCCGGTGATCTCGAGGATGACGTCGTCGCCCAGCCGCCATTGCAGCCGGGCGTCCGGGAACAGCGAACGCATCGATAGCAGGTTGAGGCCCGACACCACGAGATTGCGCCGCAGCCGGGCAGGGTCCAGGAACGGCAGTCCCAGATAGCCTGCGACGACCGGCAGATGCTCGGCCTGCAGAAGCGTGACCTCGCGCTTCTGCGCCACGTCGCCGGTTCGCGATGTCGCGGAGCGACGATCGCCGATGAGGCCGCGCCCCGGCTCGACGAGCGCTTGTGCGACCGACAGGACGGGTGCGAGGCGTGCGGGGCGCAGGAGGATCGCCTCGATCCGGCCAATGCGTTCGAAGCGTTGCGTGAGGTCGCGCAGGGTGGGGGTCGGCATCAAGCCGTGTATGCGCTTTTCTCACCCTTGCCGACGAAATCAACGACCGCGGAAGACGGTCGGCCACCGGCGGCCACCGCGCAGGGACTGCTGTCCGAACGATTCCGTCTCAGTGGCGTCTCAGTGATGCGACGCCATCGCCTGCCAGAGACTGCAACCCGCCTGGCACGGCGGCATCGTCTGCAGCTGCCGCGCCAGTTCGGCCTGTCCGGATCGAACGGACTGGACGGCCGGCGATTCCGTTCCGGATATTCCCGACCCCAGCGGCGAAACCACCGCCAGCCCGCCCATCGCCAGGGCAGCGACGCCGCTGGCCAGAACGACTTTCGTGAGTATCAGCATGACCATCTCCAAGAACTTGCAGAGGTGCGCTTTCAAGATAGTCCTCCGCTGCGGGCTCTTCATCGGGTCTTACCCTCCTTTCCTACAATGGCGCCCCGATCACAGCCACCTGCCCGATAACCCCGGGCCGCACGCCATGCTCCGACTCTCCGAGATCAAGCTCCCCCTCGACCCGCCCGCCGACGCGCTCCCGCGCGCCGTGCAGGGCCTGCTCGGCGTCGATGCCGCGGCCGTCGCCCGCATCCACGTCTACAAGCGCAGCTTCGACGCCCGCAAGGCCGAGCTGCTGCAGGTCTACATCGTCGACGTGACGCTCGCCGACCCGTCGGCCGAAGACGCGCTGCTGCTGAAGCTCGCCGGCAATCCGCGCGTCGTGCGCGCCCCCGACATGCGCTACCGCCCGCCGGCCGCGGCCAGTGGCGATGCGGCACTGCGCCCGGTGGTGGTCGGCTTCGGGCCGTGCGGCATCTTCGCGGCGCTGCTGCTCGCGCAGATGGGCTTCCGGCCGATCGTGCTGGAGCGCGGCAAGTCGGTGCGCGAGCGCACCAAGGACACCTGGGGCCTGTGGCGCAAGGGCGTGCTCGACCCGGAGTCGAACGTGCAGTTCGGCGAAGGCGGTGCCGGCACGTTCTCCGACGGCAAGCTCTACAGCCAGATCAAGGACCCGCGCTTCCTCGGCCGCAAGGTGATGGCGGAGTTCGTCGCGGCCGGCGCGCCGCCGGAGATTCTCTACGTCGCCCATCCGCACATCGGCACCTTCAAGCTGGTGAAGGTGGTGGAGACGATGCGGGCGCAGATCGTCGCGCTCGGCGGCGAGATCCGCTTCGAGCAGCGCGTGACCGACGTGCTGATCGAGGACGGCCCC
>JAKONL010000592.1 GCA_022701965.1 Burkholderiaceae bacterium
GCCAGCGTGCAGGCGAATCGATCGTCGTAGTCGTGGGCGGGCAGCATCGGCGTCGCCGGACCGAGCGCGCGGGCGAGCGAACGCAGCGACCCGGCGAAGGCCTGCGGCGCACTCTGGGGAAAATCGCTGCGGCCGAGCGATCCCGGCATCACGGTGTCGCCGACGAAGGCCAGGCGCAGGCCCCGCGCGTCGTGCAGCAGGTAGGCGGTCGAGTCCCCGGTATGGCCGGGCGTCGCGAGGCGCGTGAGATGCAGCGCGCCGAGGTCGATCCGCCCGGCGTCCCCGGGCCAGCCCAGGCCGTCGACGGCCTCGACGCCGTCCCCGTGCAGCCCCAGCGCCGCGCGCAGTCGCCCGGCGGACGACGCATGGTCGCCGTGGCCGTGCGTGTCGAGGACGGCCTCGACGCGCAGGCCGCGGCAGCGGATCGCCTGCGAGAGCGGCGCGTCGAGCGTCGGCAGCGGGTCGATCACCACGCAGCGGCGGCTCGTTGCGTCGACCACCAGGTAGCAGCACGCGCCGTCGACGACGAAGCGCGTCAGGCCGTCCATCGGCGATGCGTCGCGCACGGGGTCGCCTGCGTCTGCGACGGCGTCCGCGGTGGCGACCAGGCAGCTCGCGCGCAGCGACTCGCCGCAGGCGTGGATGCGCGCGCAGGCCTCGTCGATGAAGTCGACCGTGGCGGCGGGGCCGAACGACAGGCGCACCGCCGACCCGGCCTGCCAGGCGGGCAGACCCATCGCCGCGAGCACGTGGCTCGGCTGCGCCTGGGCCGCGCTGCAGGCGGAGCCGCCGCTGATGCGGACGTCGGCGGCGTCGAAGAGGTCGAGCAGCAGCTTCGAGCTCAGGCCCGGCACCGAGAAGTTCAGCGTGGTCGGCAGGCACAGCGCGCCCGGCGCGTTGAACACCAGGCCCGGAAACGCCTGCGCCAGCGCCGCGGCGAGGCGATCGCGGAAGGTGGCCAGGGCGGTCTGGTCCCGGAATGTCGCGCCGTCGTCGAAGGCCTCCAGCACCGCGCCCAGCGCGGCGATCCCGGCCGTGTTCTCCGTGCCCGAGCGCTGCGCCGCCTCCTGTCCGCCGCCGGCCATCAGCGGCGTGAACGGGGCGCCCTCGCGCACGTAGAGCATTCCGATGCCCTTCGGCGCGTAGAGCTTGTGACCGGAGAAGGCCGCGTAGTCGATGCGGTGCTCGACCAGCCGAAGCGCCATCTTGCCGAGCGCCTGCACGCCGTCGACCAGCCAGAGCGGCCGATGCCCTCCGCCCGCTTCGGCTTCGGCCATGAGCGCGGCGACGGCGTCGAGGTCGGTGACGACGCCCGTCTCGTTGTTGGCGGCCATCGTGCAGACCAGGCCCGCGCGCGGCAGGTGCGCGCGCAGCCAGCCGATGTCGTGGCGGCCGTCCGGCCCGACCGGGATCGCGAGGATCTCGAGGCCCAGGCGCAGCAGCGCGTTCCAGTGCCGCAGCGCCTCCGGTACGGCCTTGTGCTCGGTGGCGCCGTAGAGCAGCAGCGACGGGGCATCGCCGCTCCGGGCGCCGGTCGCGCGCCGCTCGCGCAGCGCGACCAGCGCCGACAGCACCGCGGTCTGGATGCCCTCGGTCGCGCCGCTGACGAAGAGCAGCCGGCCGTCCGGCGCCCCGAGCGCGCGCCGGGCATGACGGCGTGCCGCGTCCATCACCGCCCGGGCCCTGAGCCCGGTGCCGTGGATGCTGCTCGGGTTGCCGAAGTCGTCGGACATGGCGGCCGAAGCCGCGCGGCGCGCCTGGGGCAGCACCGGCGTGGTGGCGTTGGCGTCGAGATAGATTTCCATGATGTGCGGGCACGGGGCCGGTTGTTCACATCGATGCTAGGGACGCTGCCGTAGAGAATTTTTCCTGCTTTCGCCCGAATCCGGAATGGCGTCGCAAAGTTCGCGGCCGGAATCGCACAGCGGGCGATCGCCTTGCAGCGGTGGTCGGCTATCGGCCGCGAGACGCCGGCGACGGCGCTCCGAGCAGGGCATTGCGAGCAGCCGGCGCCGGGAACACGCAGGCCACGTCGTGCGCGCAGCCGGGCACGATGGTCAGCTGCCGCTGCGCGGCCGGCGCGAGCAGGGCGCGGTCGTAGGCCGCGTAGGCGAGGGCGCGCTGCAGCCGGTCCGCGCCTTGGGCCATCGCCGCGCAGGATTTGTCGAGGATGCGGTAGTAGGTGCCGGGCGCGTCGCCGGCGTCCAGCGCGCCTTGTAGGTAGTGCACGTCGGCGCGGGCATAGTGCCCGCGCGCCGCGGCGGCGTCGCGTCCGAGCGCTGCGGGCAGGTCGTCGGTGCCGTATTTCCAGCGGTTCGAGTCGGGACAGCCTTCCGCGCCCGATGCGACCGGCCTGGAGCGATCGAAGTAGAGCCAGCTCCCGGGATCGGCGACCACGTAGCGCATCGAGACACCGGCGGGCGCCGCGCCGGCGAAGCCGACGTAGTGCTGCACCATCTGCGCCCCGGCCGAGAAGCCCGCGACCGTCACGATCCGCAGACTCGGCCAATGCCGCGACAGCTCGGCGGCCAGCGCGTCGAGCGCGGCGAAGGAGGTGAGTCCGGTGTCGGCGCGACCACCCTCCATCCACGAGGCGCAGGTCCAGAGCGCATCGCCCGTCTCGGCATCCGGCACGCCGGGGCTTCGGCAGCGCCCGGCGCGTGCGGCACCGACCTGGAAGACCGGTGCGACGACCAGGGTGTCGGCGAGCGCATCGCCGCCGCGCACGGCCGCGAGCGCGGCATCGAAGGTCCGGTTCGCATCGCGCGGATGGCCGTGCAGCGCGATCAGCGCGCGGGTCGGTTCGGTCGCGCCGGTCGCGCCTGCGGCGGGAGGAGCGAGCGAGGCGTAGTAATGCAGCGTGCCGCCGTCGCCGGGCGTGGCGAACGAGAAGTAGCAGGCCGGCACGGCGGCGCTCGCGCAATCGGGCGTGCCGGGCGCGGCCGCGCCCGACGACGAAGCCACCCATGCCGCGGCGGCCATCGCCGCGCGCGCGAAGACGCCGATCGCCCGCCGCACGGTCAGAACGGCTGGAACTGGTAGAGCCAGGTCTCCGACAGCGTCTGGTCGCCGTTCTTGAGGAACAGCCGCATGTCCACCGGCTCGGCGCCCTGCGACGTGAAGTCGAACTGCGCGCGCCAGTGGCCGGCGACGCCGTTGGGCACGGCTTCGGCGAAGACGTACGAGAAGGTGCCGCGCGATGCGGTGAGCACCAGCTCGGGCTTGACGCCGAACGGCAGCGTGGCCAGCGGCGCGCCGACGAACTCGACCATGAACTTGCGCACGCCGCCCGGACGCGGCTGCCCGGGCTGGCCGCCGCGCCCGATGCGCGTGGCGATGCAGTGCGCGAGCGGCGAGGGGTAGGGCTCGCCGTCGGTCCAGTGCAGCCGGTACTTCAGCGTGTAGCTCGACCCGGCCTTCGCCGGCGC
>JAKONL010000595.1 GCA_022701965.1 Burkholderiaceae bacterium
ACCAGCGTCTTGCGGCGCTCGTAGTAGGTGCATCCCTCGAAGGACGGGCAGTGCTTGCCGGTGCACGAGGCCGCGTCGGCTGCCATCGACGACCAGACCTCGGGGGCGGGCGGCACGTCGAGCGAATCGCGGTCGCCGTCCCAGGCGCCGCTCGCGAGCGCCTGCGCGATGCCGGTGAAGAACTGCAGCCGCGCGGCGACCTCGTGCTGCGGGCGCTCGGGCCGCGCGGCGGGCTCGTCGTCGGCGAACAGGTCGTCGGTGTCGTCCTCGTCGTCGTCCCGCGCCTCCTCGGCGAGTCCGGTGAGCCGCGCGAGCTTGAGCTGGCAGACGTAGCGCCCGCGCCCCTTGGCCAGGGCGAAGCGGAAGGATTGCGGCAGCAGCCTGGCGAGCGCCGGCAGGTCCTTGGCGACGAGCTGCTCCTGCAGCGCGACCGTCGCCGTGGAGATCACGACGCGCGTGTTGCGCGCGATCGCCAGCGCGATGGCCGGAGCGCAGTACGCGAGCGACTTGCCCACGCCCGTGCCGGCCTGGATGACGGCGATGGCACGGACCGGCGCGTCGGCGTCGGGCGATGCGGCATCCGTCGCCGGACCGGCATCGCCACCGGCGGCCTCACCCTTCTGCGCCGGCTCTTCGCCCTTGCCGAGCGTGGCCGCGGCCAGCGTTTGCGCGACCTTCTCGGCCATGGTCCGCTGGCCGGCGCGGCTGCGGAAGCCGGTGCTGGCCCGCACCACCTCGTCGAACGCCTGCAGGGCGGACGCGGCCCGTTCCGAAGATTCCTGGGAAGACATCGTCCGAGTGTTGCATGCGGCGCCACCCGTCCGGCGCAGCGGGGCGATCAGGCCGGCTGCGCGGCGCCGCCGGCCGATGCCGGCAGTCCGAACAGGGCGTCGAAGGCCCAGTTGAAAACGAAGGTGTAGACCAGGAAGAAGACCACCAGCCCGAGGTCCATCAGCAGCGCTTCGAGCAGGCCGATGCCGAGCCATCCGGCGATGGTCGGCACCAGGAACGCGACCAGCCCGCCCTCGAAGCCGATCGCATGCGCGACGCGGCGGCGCACGCTGCGCCCGCGCACCGCCTGGCGCGACTCCCAGCGCTCGAACATCGCGTTGAAGGCCAGGTTCCACACCACCGCGATGGCCGAGGCGATCACCGCCAGCGCGCCCGAATGGCCGAGCCCCTGCCCCGACATGGCCGCCAGGCCGAAGCTCGTCGCCACGATGGCGATGCCTTCGTAGAGCGAGATGTAGACGACCCGGCGCTTGATTCCCTGCATGACTTCTTCCTTCGAACCGCTTGAACAGCACCGGACTCTATGTGCACGGAGTTGATATAAAAAGTCAGCTTCTTTCAAAGAATGTGACAGGTCGAACCATGGGATTCTCGAGCGACAGCGTGCAGGTCTTTCTCGCCGTGCTGGACCACGGCTCGTTCTCCGCCGCCGCGCGGTCGCTCGGCCGCGTGCCTTCGGCGGTCAGCATGGCCATCGCCGGGCTGGAGGCCGAACTCGACCTGCCGCTGTTCGACCGCGTCGGTCGCGAGCCCCGGCCGACCGCGGCCGCGCGCTCGCTGGAGCCACAGGCGCGACTGCTCGCCGCGCAGCTGCGGCAGCTGCAGGTGCAGGCGCTGTCGCTCACGCAGGGGCTGGAGAACCGTCTCACACTGGCCATCGCGCCGGAGCTGCTGGCCGCGCCCTGGAGCGGCGCGCTCGCCGCACTGGCGCAGGAGCATCCGCTGCTCGAGGTCGAAGTGCTGGCCGCGCCGCAGGCCGACGCGCTGGCGCTGCTGCACGCCGGCCGCGCGCAGCTGGCGCTGGTGTTCGAGCGGCCGAGCCTGGACGGCCGCGAGGCGTTCCAGGAGGTCGCGAGCGACACGATGGTCGCCGTGATCGCGCCCGGCCATCCGGGGCTGGCCGCCGCCGGCGGGCGGTTCCGCGAGGCGCACCTGACGACCACGCGGCAGATCGTCGTCGCCAGCCGCGATCTGGCCACCAGCGACCCGCGCTTCGTCTTCGCCCGCCACGTCTGGCGCACCGACAACGCACTGGCCGCGCTGAGCCTGATCGCCGCCGGACTCGGCTGGGGCTGGCTGCCGCGCAACTTCGCGCGGCCGCACGTGGCGGCGGGCACGCTGCTGGAGATTCCGTTCGAGAACCTCAGCAACGGGCTCGACCTGTGGGTCGACGTCGTGTGGTCGCGCGAGCGCCCGCTCGGGCTGGGCGCGCAGCGCTTCGTCGCCCTGATGGCGCGCGACGGCGGTGCGAAGGGCGTGCGGTGAGGCGCCGCCCTCAGCCTGCAGGCACGGCGTCCGGTTCCCGGTAGAACACGCCGCGGCCGATCCTGCGGCCCGGCAGCGATGCCACCTCCTGCCCGATGGCGGCGATGTGGTCCGGCGTGGTGCCGCAGCAGCCGCCGACGATGTTGACGAGCCCGTCGGCCGCGAACTCGTGCAGCAGCCGCGAGGTGACGTCGGGCGTCTCGTCGAAGCCGGTGTCGCTCATCGGGTTGGGCAGGCCCGCGTTCGGGTAGCAGCTGATGAAGGTGTCGCCGGCCACGCGCGCGAGTTCCTGGATGTAGGGCCGCATCAGCGCCGCACCGAGCGCGCAGTTCAGGCCCACGGCCAGCGGCTGCGAATGGCGCACGCTGTGCCAGAACGCGGTCACGGTCTGGCCGCTCAGGATGCGGCCGGAGGCGTCGGTCACGGTGCCGCTGATGATCAGCGGCAGCCGCTCGCCCGAGGCCTCGAAATACTCGTCGACCGCGAACAGCGCGGCCTTGGCGTTGAGCGTGTCGAAGATGGTCTCCACCAGGATCACGTCGGCGCCGCCCTCGACTAGCGCCTCGACCTGCTCGTAGTAGGCCGCGCGCAGGGTCTCGAAATCGACGTTGCGGGCGCCGGGATCGTTCACGTCGGGGCTGATGCTCGCGGTCTTGGGCGTGGGCCCGAGCGCGCCGGCCACGTAGCGCGGCTTCTCGGGCGTGCCGTACTTGTCGCAGGCCGCGCGGGCGAGCCGGGCGGAGGCGAGGTTCATCTCGCGCGCGAGGTGCGCCATCTTGTAGTCCTCCTGCGCCACGGTGGTGGCGCCGAAGGTGTTGGTCTCGATCAGGTCGGCGCCGGCGGCGAGGTACTTCTCGTGGATGTCGCGGATCACGTCGGGCCGGGTCAGCGAGAGCAGCTCGTTGTTGCCCTTCACGTCGCGCTCGAAGTCCCTGAACCGGTCGCCGCTGCCGTCCGTGCCGTCGTAGCCCGCGCCACGGTACTGCGCCTCGTCGAGCTTGAAGCGCTGGATCATGGTGCCCATCGCACCGTCGAGGATGGCGATGCGTTCGGCGAGGATGGCGGGGAGCTGCTGGGCGCGGGTGTAGACGACGGGCTTCATGCGCCGATTGTAGAAACCGGCCCCGTGGGCGCGCCGTGCGCCCGTGCTCAACCCTTGCGCGGCTCGGCCTCGACGAAGTCCAGCACCGTCTCCAGCATCCGGCGCACGTGCGGACGCACGCTGGCCGCGACGTTGGGCAGGTAGTCGAAGGGCAGCGATTCCTGCATGTAGCTGCTCTGCGTCATCTCCAGCTGCACCGCGTGCACGCCCGCCGATGGCTGGCCGTAGTTCCGCGTGATGTAGCCGCCGGTGAAGCGGCCGTTGAGCACCGCCGTGAAGCCGGGGGCGGCCTGGGCGACGTCGAGCAGCCGCGCGCCCAGCAGCGGGCTGCAGCTCGCGCCCTGCGCCGTGCCCAGGTTGAAGTCGGGCAGCTTGCCGTCGAAGAAGCGCGGCAGCACCGAGCGGATCGAATGCGCGTCCCACAGCGCCGCGACGCCGTGCCGCGACCGGATGCGCGCGAGCTCCTCGGCGAGCTTCGCGTGATAGGGCTGCCAGACGGCTTCCCGGCGCGCGTCGGTCTCCTGCGCGTCGGGTGAGTCACCGGGGGCGGCGTAGATCGGCGTGTCGTCGAAGGTGTCGACCGGGCAGAGGCCGGTGACGCTCTGGCCCGGGTAGAGGCTCGCGCCGTCGGGCGGACGGTTCAGGTCGATCACGTAGCGCGAGTGCGTCGCCGCCAGCACCGAGGCGCCGATGGCGGCGGCGAAGTCGTAGAGGCGTTCGAGGTGCCAGTCGGTGTCGGGCACCTGCCGCGCCTCGGGCGTGAAGCGCGCGGCGAGATCCGGCGGCACATGGGTGCCGACGTGCGGCATGGAGATCAGCAGCGGCCGCGTGCCCTGGCGGAAGCGGAACGCGGGTTCGGTGGTGGTGAAGTTCATGGCTGTTCCTGGAGCAATTGGCGTCGCGCGGCGACGAAACCGGCCGATGCGGTGTCGTGAAGGGGATGGCGGCCGCCCTGCACGCACGGCCGTCCGGCGACGCGAACCTCGCCGATGGCGCGGGTGCGGTGGCTGGCAAAGACGTGGGACGACAGCATGTCGCCGGCCGACAGCCCGGCGAGCGACGGATGCGCCGCGTCGAGCACGACGAAGTCCGCCTGCTGCCCGACCGCGAGCCCGCCGACCGCGCGGCCCGAGGCCTGCGCGCCGCCGCGCACCGCCGCGAGCGTCATCGCGGCGGCGACGTTGGTCTGCGAGGCATCGGCGGTCACGTTGCGCTGGCGCGTGGCCAGGCGCTGGCCGTATTCGAGCAGCATCAGTTCCTCCGCCGCATCGACGCAGACGTGGCTGTCGGAGCCGATGCCCCAGGCGCCGCCGGCCGCGCGCCAGGCCGGCAGGTCGAAGAGGCCGTCGCCGAGATTGGCCTCGGTGGTCGGACACAGGCCGGCCACGGCGCCGCTCGCAGCCGCGCGCCGGTACTCGTCGGCGTCCATGTGCGTGGCATGCACCAGGCACCAGCGCGCGTCGACCGGCGCATGGTCGAGCAGCCAGGCGACCGGGCGCTGCCCGCTCCAGACGACGCAGTCGTCGACCTCCTTCGTCTGCTCGGCGATGTGGATGTGCACCGGCGCCGTCGGGTCGATCGCGTCGAGTCCGGCCAGCGCCTCGCGCAACGCGTCGGGCGGCACCGCGCGCAGCGAATGCGGCGCCAGCCCGAGGCGCGCGCCCTGCGCGTCGCACAGCGGCGCGAGGCGTTCGAGCAGGCGCAGCATCGAATCGGTCGAGCGGATGAAGCGGCGCTGACCCTCGCCCGGTGGCGTCGCGCCGAAGCCGCTGGTCTGATAGAGCACCGGCAGCAGCGTCATGCCGATACCGGCCCGTTGCGCCGCCCGCAGCAGCGCCTGCGCGAGCTCGGCATCGTCGGCGTAGGGCCGGCCGTCGGCGTCGTGATGCACGTAATGGAACTCGCACACCGTCGTGTAGCCGGCTTCGAGCATCTCGACGTAGAGGCCGAGCGCGATGGCCTCGAGCTGCGCCGGATCGAGCCGCAGCGCGAAACGGTACATCAGCGTGCGCCAGCTCCAGAAGCTGTCGCTGGCCTGGCCGCGGAATTCGGTGAGGCCGGCGATGGCGCGCTGGAAGGCATGCGAATGCAGGTTGGGCATGGCCGGGATGACCGGGCCTCCTGTCGCTTCGGCGGTGTGCGCCGAGTCCGGTTCGACGCGAATCAGGCGGCCGTCTTCGCTCCATTCGAGAAGGACGTGGTCGGCCCAGCCGGTGGGTAGCAGGGCATGACTGGCTATGAGCGTTCGGGTCATGCGAGTCCTAAGTTGGTGGGGAGGGTCGTTGTGCATCTTCTTCTCCGCAGCGAGCGCACAGGTCGCGCCACCTCCGTAGCCCGGTGGGTGGGGCGGCCCCACCAGCGACTCCGACCCTTCGAACGACAAAGGCAATGGCGACGACACCGACACCGCTCACCCCGCCACCCTCCCCTGCCGAACCACCCGCCGCACCGGCCGCTGCCCGAACCAGTAGGCCAGTTCCGCTGCTTCCCGCAGATCCCACAGCACGAAGTTCGCCGGCATTCCGGCCGCGATCGTCCCGTGCGTCGCGTGCAGGCCCAGCGCCCGCGCCGCATGCACGGTCACGCCGTCGATGGCTTCGGGCACCGTCAGGCGAAACAGCGTGCACGCCATGTTCACCATCGCCAGCAGGCTCAGCACCGGCGACGTGCCCGGGTTGTGATCGGTCGATACCGCCATCGGCACGCCCGCCTCGCGCAGCGCGGCGATCGGCGGCACCGTCGTGTCGCGCAGCGTGTAGAACGCACCCGGCAGCAGCACCGCGACCGTGCCGGCCTCGCGCATCGCGTCGATGCCGGCGGCCGAGAGATGCTCGATGTGGTCGCACGACAGCGCCCCGTAGCGCGCGGCCAGCGCGGCGCCGCCCATGTCCGAGAGCTGCTCGGCATGCAGCTTGACCGGCAGTCCCAGCCGCTGCGCCGTCGCGAACACCCGCTCGGTCTCCTCGAGCGAGAACGCGATGCGCTCGCAGAACACGTCGACCGCGTCGACCAACCCATCGGCGGCCAGCGCGGGCAGCATCCCGTCGCAGACGAGGTCGATGTAGTCGCCGCTGCGCCCCGCATACTCCGGCGGCAGCGCGTGCGCGCCGAGGAAGGTCGTGCGCACCGTCACGCCGTAGGCCTCGCCGAGCCGGCGCGCCACGCGAAGCTGCTTGCGTTCGTGCTCCAGCGCCAGGCCGTAGCCCGACTTGATCTCGATCGCGCAGACGCCCTCGGCCAGCAGCGACTCGAGCCGCCGCGCCGCGCTCGCGAACAGCGCGTCCTCGCTCGCTTCGCGCGTCGCGCGCACGCTCGAGACGATGCCGCCGCCGGCCTTCGCGACCTCCTCGTAGCTGGCGCCGGCCAGCCGCATCGCGAACTCGTTGGCGCGCTGTCCGCCGTAGACCAGGTGCGTGTGGCAGTCGACCAGCCCCGGCGTGACCAGCGCGTCGCCGCCGTCGTGCACCGGCAGCGCCGACGATGCGAACGCGGCCGGCAGGTCGGCACGCGGCCCGACCCAGGCAACGGCGCCGCGCTCGACCACGATGGCGGCCTGCACCGCGTCGTCGGTCGCGAGCCGCAGGCCGGTCCACAGGCCGTCGGCCGAGGGCAGCGAGTCGAACGGCCGCGTCACACCAGGAACTCCTCGCCCACCGGACGCCACTGCACCACGGCCAGCCGGGCGCCGCGGCTCGCGGGCTTGACCTGCCAGGTCTCCTGCTGCTCGGTCCACCAGACGCCCTGGCCGAGCCGCAGCGTGCCGCCGCCGACGCGCCACTGGCCTTCGATGCACATCAGCATGCCGTGCTCGCTGGCCTCCAGCGTCATCGTGTCCTCGAGGATGCGCAGCTCGGCGCGACCCTGCCCGCGCCGCACCATGAGGTTCAGGTCGCTCGACGTCCCGCCGAGGAGCGTGCACTCGACGGCGGCCTCGCCGTCGAAGGCGAACGGCTCGTGCGGCACGTCGAGCGCCTGGTCGAACCCGTCCGACCGCAGGCGCACCCCGTCGCCGTCGAGCAGCATGATGGTCCGCTCGACGCCGGGGAAGGTCGAGAACGGGCCACTGGCCGCGATGGTCGCGATGCTCACGCGCCAGTCGAACGCGTCGGGCTCGGCGTACGGCGGCCAGCTGACGATCTCGCGGGTGGTCCCGCCGCCGTTCCTCCAGGATGTCGCGGGCAGTTCGCCCCGCGCGAAACGTCGCAATGTCATCGCACCAGTCCTCCTTGACCGAGTTTTCGTTCCCAATGCCGCAGCACCAGCGTCACCGTGCCGGTCAGCACGAAGTACACGAGCGCGATCGCCAGATAGACCTCCAGCGAGCGGTACGACACGCTGATGATCTTCTGCCCCTCGTGCATCACGTCGTGGATGGTCAGCAGCGACACCAGCGCCGAATTCTTGATCAGCGCGATGAACTCGTTGCCCAGTGGGGGGATCATGCGCACCACCGCCTGCGGCAGCACGATCTGGCGCATCGCGACCGCGGGCGTCATGCCCAGCGACTGCGCCGCGAGCGTCTGGCCGCGGTCGATCGACTGGATCGCCCCGCGCACGATCTCCGAGACGTACGCGCCCGAATACACCCCCAGCCCCAGCACGCCGCAGACGAACGCCGGCAGCAGGAGGCCGAAGTGCGGCAGCCCGAAGAACAGGATGAACAGCTGCACCAGCAGCGGCGTGCCGCGGATCGCGGCGACGTAGGCGGTGCACAGGCCGTAGAGCCAGCGCCGCTTCGGATCGAGCCGGCCGATGCCCACCAGCAGCCCGAGCACGCAGCCCAGCAGCAGCGCGCAGGCGGTGATCTCCACCGTGACGAGCGCGCCGCGCAGCAGGTCGGGCCAGCCGGCCCACACCGGCGAGAAATCGAGATCCACGGATCAGGCCGGGATCACTTGAACCACTTCTTCACGATCGCGGCGTAGGTGCCGTCGGCCTTGAGCTTCTCGATCGCCGCGTTCACCGCCTTCGTCAGCTCCGGCGAGTCCTTTCGGATCGCCATGCCGTAGTCCTCGGTCGTGAGCTGCTCGTCGAGCACCTTGAGACCAGGGCGCGTGCGCGTGTACTGGTAGGCCGCTGGCTTGCCCGTCACGGCCGCGTCGCTGCGGCCGATGTCGACCAGGTTGAACATCTCCTGGTTCTTCTCGACCTCCATCAGCTGCACCTGCGGATACTTCTCCTTCACGAAGGAGACCGACTTGGTGCCCACCTGAACGCTGACCTTCTTGCCGTTGAGATCGGCCGGCGACCGGATCGCGGTATTGCCGTCCTTGACCATCGCGACCAGGCCGCCCGCGTAGTAGGGCGCGGTGAAGTCGACGACCTTCTTTCGCTCGTCGGTGATGTAGATGGCCGAGACCGCCATGTCGAAGCGCTTGGAGATCAGGCCGGGGATCAGGCCCTTGAAGTCGATGTCGACCCATTCCACCTTGCGGCCCATCGCCTTGCCGACCGCCTCGACCAGCTCGATGTCGAAGCCGGTGCGCTTGCCGTTCTCGACGAACTCCATCGGCGGGAAGGTGGCGTCGGTGCCGACCGTGAGCACGGCCTGGGCCTGGGCGGCGCCGGTGAAGCCGGTGAAGCCGGAGAAGGCGGCGAGGACGACGGCGGCGGCGAGAAACTGGCGGCGAAGGTGCATGGCGATTCCTGTGGCGTGGAGGAGGAGAGGTGAAAAGGCGGAAACGGAAGGGGAATGCGGGGGCGGTGGACGGCGGACGACATCCGCCGCCTCACTCGGCCCTGATGTTCTTCTTCTGGATGACGTCGGCCCAGCGCGCGGTCTCGGTGCCGATGGTGGCGGCCAGCGCCTGCGGCGTGCCGCCGCCCGGCTCCAGCCCGAGGCCGGCGAACTTCTCCCGGATCGCGGGCTTGGCCAGCATCGTCGCGCTCTCGGCGGCGAGCCGGTCGACGACGGCCTTCGGCGTCGCGGCGGGCACCATCAGCGCGTACCAGGACACCGCCTCGAAGCGCGGCATGCCCTGTTCGGCGACGGTCGGCACGTCCGGCAGCGTGGCCGAGCGCTTCAGGCTCGCGACGCCGACCGCGCGCAGCTTGCCGCCCCGGATCAGCGGCAGCACCGAGGACATCTGGCCGAACATCATCGTGACCTGCCCGCCGATCACGTCGTTGAGCGCCGGGCCGGTGCCCTTGTAGGGCACGTGGATCATGCGCACCTTGCCTTCGAGCGCCATCAGTTCGCCCGCGAGGTGCGCCTGGCTGCCGGCGCCCGGCGATGCGAAGCTCACCGAATCGGGCCTGGCGGCGGCCATCGCGAGCAGGTCCTTGAGGCTCTTCGCCGGCGAGTCGGCGCCGACCACGAGCACGTTCTCGACCGTCGCCAGCATCGCGACCGGCTGCAGGTCCGACGCCTTGTACGGCAGGTTCGGGAACAGCGACGGGTTCACGGCGATGTTGCCGGCGGGCACGATGCCGATCGTGTAGCCGTCGGGCGCGGCCTTGGCCAGGTAGTCGACGCCGATGTTGCCGGCGGCGCCGGCGCGGTTGTCGACCACGAAGGGCTGGCTCCAGGCCTCGCCGAAGTCCTGGCCGAGCACGCGCGCGAGCACGTCGACCGGACCGCCGGGCGCGAACGGCACCACCACGTGCACGGGCCGGGACGGATAGGGCTGTGCGGCAGCCGGCGACGGCGCCGCGGCGAACAGCAGCGACGCCGCCGCGGATGCGGCCAGCACGAAACGCTTGATCATCAGAGTTCCTCGAACGTGGGGACGGGGCGCCGGGCGATCGCCGCGAGCGCGTCGTAGGCGGCCGGATCGACGGCCGCGAACCCTTTAAGCAACAAGCGTTCCCTGACCTCCCGCAGATCGTCGGCCGCGGCGACGTCGGCGAGCGCGGCGCGCAGCCGCTGCAGGTCCTGCGGCGAGAGCGGCGCGGTCGCGACCAGCGGCGGGATCGGCATCGGCGCGGTGCGGGCGACGGTGCGCACCTGCGCCGCGAACGCCGGTTCGTGCCGCTGCAGCAGGTCGTGGTAGTAGCTGTCGAGCGGGCCGACGTCGATGCGGCCGCCGGCCAGCGCGTCGATCACGCCGCGTGCGTTGACCAGGCCGCCGACCGCCTTCGCGTACAGCCGCGTGCCTTCGCGCGCGCGGTACGGTGCGAGGTGGTCGGCGAACGCCACGCCGCCCGACATCGAATCCGCGAGCGTGTAGCCGACCGTGCCGCCGAAGGTGTCTTCCAGCGTCCGGTACGGCGCATCCGCGCGCACCACGATGTCGGTGAAATACACCGGTGCGCCGCCGTAGCGCGCGGGCGACGGCACCGGTGCGGCGACCACGGCGGGCCGCACCTCGCGCTGCGAGAACGGCAGCCCGCACATCATCGCCAGGCCCAGGTCGTCGCGCGCCCACAGCGCCGACAGGGGCGCCGGCGCGTCGTAGTCGATTACCTCCCAGGCCAGGCCGGCGCGCGCCAGCACCCAGCGCAGCAGTACCTTCCATGCCTCGCGCACGGCGGGCGTCGCCGAATACATGCGCGCGTTCGCGACGGGCACAGCGCCGGCGTCCATCGGCTCAGCGGAAGCGCAGGGTCTGGCCGATGCCCATCGCCTTGGCCTTGTCGAGCATCGCGCAGCCGAGCGCGATGTCCGACAGCGACAGCCCGCGGTGCCAGAACAGGTTGGTCTCGTCGTCGCTCTCGCGGCCCGGCTTCATGCCCGCGACGATCTGCCCGAGTTCGGCATGCAGCGTCTCGGCCGAGAACCGTCCGCTGTCGACGTGCGCGCGCAGGGCGCCGAACGGGCCGGCCTTGGCCTGGCCCCAGTCGTCCATCACCATCTTGTCCATGATGTCGGTCAGCGACAGCTCGACCGCGCTGTTGGTGCCGTAGGGGATCACGCAGGCACCCTTCTTGATCCACTCGGTCTTGAGCAGCGGCTCGGGTTTCTCGAGCCGCGAGGCCTCCACCACGATGTCGGCGCCGCGCACGCACGACTCCCAGTCCTCGGTCACCGTGATCTTCACGCCCAGATCCTGCTCCAGCTTGGCCGCGAACGCGTCGCGGCTTTCCTTGCGGCGCGAGTGCACGCGGATCTCGTCGAAGCCGAAGATCGAATGCAGCAGCCGCACGTTCCAGTAAGCCGTGCCGCGCGCGCCGATGTGGCCGAGGATCTTCGAGTCCTTGCGCGCCAGGTGCTTGGCGCCGATGGCCGTGACCGCGCCGGTGCGCATGTCGGTGATGTCGGAGGCGTCGATGATCGCCACCGGCGTGCCGTTCTTGGGATCGAACAGGTTGAGGATGGCGAGCTCCGACGGCAGGCCGATCTCGTAGTTGCGGTAGAAGTCGCCGACCACCTTCACGCCGGCGATGCCGCGGTCGCCGAGGGAGCGAATGTAGCCGCGCAGCACGTTGAAGTGCCCGGGGTAGTCCTTCTCCGGGACCAGGTGCATGCGCGG
>JAKONL010000026.1 GCA_022701965.1 Burkholderiaceae bacterium
CGATCGCCGCGCCGGCGTCGTCGGTCTCGGGCAGCAGCACCACCATCTCCTCGCCGCCGTAGCGTGCGACGAGGTCGCCCGGCCGGCGCACCGCCGACTGCACCGCCGCGGCGACCCGCTGCAGGCAACGGTCGCCTTCGGGGTGACCGTAGAGGTCGTTGTAACGCTTGAAGAAATCGACGTCGATCATGACGAGCGCGAGAGGACGGTCGTGGCGCTGCGCCTGCCGGAAGGCCAGGTCGAACTGCTGGTCGAAATGCCGCCGGTTGAACAGGCCGGTCAGGCCGTCGTTGCGCGCCAGTTCGGCCAGTTGCGCATTGGCCCGCTCCAGCTCGCCGAGCGCCTGCTGCAGGCTCATCTCGGTGCGCCAGCGCATCCGCACCAGGGCGACGATGCGGCTGCCCGCCCCGCCGATGAGCACACACAGCGACAGGATCCAGGCGCTCTGGATGATGCTGGAGGTCTTCCAGTCCTGCAGCAGCTCGTCCTCCGCCGGCGCCACGGTCACGATCAGCGGGTGGTCGCCCAGGTGCTGGAAGCTGACGAGGCGCCGCACGCCGTCGACCGGCGAGCGCGCCTCGGTCATGCCGTCGCGGCTCGCGCGCAGCATGGCGTAGAGCGGCGAGCCGGCGACGCTCTTGCCCAGGTCGTCCTGCGCGAACGGCAGGCGCGCCATGATCGTGCCGCTGCCCTGGATCAGCGCGATCGCGCCGCGTCGTCCGATGTCGAACTCGCTCATCAGCCGCAGCACGTAGTCCAGCCGGACCGTGGCGAGCACGACGCCGGCGAAACGGCCCTCGGCGTCGTCGATGCGCCGCGACACCGGGATGATCCACACCTTCGTCGAGCGGCTGACGATGGGCGCACCGATGTACCACTGCTTGCTGATGCTGTCGCGGTGATGGATGAAGTAGGCGCGGTCGGCGTTGTTGGCGTTCGGATCGGCGACGGGCTCGGAATGGGCGATCCAGCGCCCGGCGGCGTCGTAGACGAACAGGCCGTGGATCTGGTCGATCGTGGCCACCTGGTTGACCAGCACCGGCTGCAGCCGCTCCAGCACGGCGGGGGTGATGTCGGCGCGCTCCAGTTCGTACCCCAGGCTGTCGAGCACGTGGCCGACCTCGGAGAACATCGCGTTCATCTGCTGCGAGACGGCCCGCGTGAGGTTGGTGGTGGCGACCGTGGCCTGCCGGAAGTCGGCGACGCGCGCCTTCCAGATCAGCCAGGCGTTCACGGCCACCAGCGCGAGGCAGATCGAGATCACGAACGCGACGGTCGCCCGCAGCGTGCGGTTCTTCTGCGGGCTCGGGAGGTCCGTCACGTCGCCGGGATCACATGCCGCGCGAGGGCCGGGTCGCGGGCGGGGGCCTGCTGAATGCCTGGAACAGTTCGTTGGCACAGGCGCGGAAGTCGTCGCCGGTCTCGGTGGTCAGCTCCCGCAGGGTGCGACCGTCCTGCGTGCGCGTGGCGGCGACCTGCACGTCGATCAGGGCCGTCACGTCCTGCTCGCCGGCGGCGCGGTTGAAGGCCACCGCGAAGCTCCGGTCCTCGACGATCGAGCGGAAGGTGGCCGCGAAGGTGTCGTCCAGGGCGTCGAAGAACAGGGCATGGCCGGGATTGGCCGCGTCCAGGCGCAGCGGCCGGCGCGGCGCCGGTCCCCGGGGCGCCCGGACGAAGGCGTTGTGCGGCGCCACGGGGTGGTCCCACGTCAGGCCGTCGTAGAGGCCGAGCTTGAGCGAGTAGCCCGGACCGCCCTGCGGCCAGGCGCGCAGCTCGTAGCGGCCGGCGAGCTTGACCGGCAGGCCCTGGCGCGTGCTGTGGTCGATGGCGACCGCCGCGAACTCCAGCCCGCAGGCCGACAGCCGGCCGTCGATCGTCTCGCGGTGGTGCTTGACGTAGAGCGTGCCGGCCGCGACCGCCGCGGTCGCCGCCTCCGGTCCCGGTCCTGGCGACGCGCGCGTCGAGGCGGCGGCGCAGACCGACAGGCTCGCCAGCAGGAGAGACGTCAGGGATCGATGGATTCGCATGGGGCCGTTCCGCGAACCGGTCGAGACGTCGACCGCTAGTGGGAGTCTGCACTCGAACGATCGATCAGGCGAGCCGTCATTTCCGACGCCATGCGCAGGCGCTTGAGATCACGCTCGGTCAGGGTCTCGTCCGGTGCGAGGCTGAAGCAGCAGAAAGTGCCGTAGACCTCGCCGTTGCCCAGCACCAGCGGTGTGCTCAGGTGCGCGCCGATGCGGAACGGCAGCGGCGGCAGTTCATCGGCGTCGGGCAGACGGGCCACGTCGCGCACCAGCTCCGGCATGCGGCCGTCCACGACGCGCTGGCACAGGCTCATCTCCAGCGGATCGGAGTGGCCCACCTGCAGCAGCGGCCGCGCCGGGTCCTGCTCGACATGGCGGAAGACCCGTCGGCCGTTCTCGAAACGGGAGACGAACACCACGTCCATCTGGAGGTGGTCGCGCACCAGCTGGAGCACCTCGCCCACCGAGCGATGGATGTCGGTGTCGCTGCGCTCGGCCGTCGCGACCGCCAGGCGGGACAGCCGGCGGTCGAAGGCGTCCGGGGTCATGAGCGCGTCACGGGCGGACATCGTCGAACTCCGGTCCGTCCCAGGCCGACGGCGATGGCCACGGCGCCCGTGTCGGCCTGTGCGTCACTCGTTTTCTGCACAATTTCATACACATCGTGCGTTTTTCGCACAGTCCGGGCGAATTGCAAACTGCTGGTTTGCATTTGTCGCCATGCTGTGCGGTCCTTGCGCAACACCGGCATCGTGTCTTCCTCGGGCACCGTTCCTACAACGGCTCCCGCCGGGACGACTTAATTTGGGTGGCATCCAACGACCGCCAAGGAGATCACGCCATGCCAGACCAGCCGAATCCACCCGCCACGCCTTCGCAGGACAAGGACCGCCACGTCACGGAGCCGGAGATCCATCAGGACCTGCTCGACCCGGACGGCGCTGCGGAGGCCGGCAAGCCCGGGCAGGACGAGAACGCTCCCGGTTTCATCAAGCCAGGAGCCCCGTGATGCCGACGCGCGACAAGTTCGTCGAGACCTACGACGCCTGGTTGCGGGCCGACGACCAGCACCGCGACCTGATGGCGGCGGTGATGGACGGCCGCCAGCCCCTCGACATGAAGGCCATGCATGCCAGGCTGGCCGAGGTGGAGCGCCTGCACCAGGACTGGATGGCGCTGGCCGAGCAGTTCGCCGCGCGCGACTAGCGTCGGCGGCCCCTCAGGGCTTGCATGTCCCGCCGGCCGGCATGACGCTGCCGTCCCGGCATTCGGTCGTCATCGTCGGCCGGGCAGGCGTCGAGGCCGACGCGCTCTGTGTCTCGTAGACGATCTTGCGACTGCCCCGGCCGCAGGTACCCACGACGCGTCCGACGTCGACGGTGGCAGCGGCATCGACGACGCGGACGCTGAAGTTCGTGACACCGGCGGCGGCGATGCGCGACTCGATCTGGTCGCGCAGGACGTCGCAGTTCTCGCCGGCGGCCGTCGCGGCCGCACTGGCCGCCGCGCTCGTCGCCGGCGACGTCCCGGGACCGGCGGCGCCCGCACCCGGGGTCGCGAGGCCGAGGAGGAGGAAGGAGCCCAGGATCGGCAGCTGCCGCAGTGTCGTCGTCATCCCGGGCAGTGTACGAACGACCCCGGCGCGGGCTGTGTGCGCAGGTAACGACCGCGCCGTCAGACCGCGACGATCCGTCGGGCCGGAACGGTGCGCGGCTCCAGCCCGGCGTTGGCCGAACCCTCGATCACGCTCTGCAGCTTCAGGGTCGCGGCGACGTCGCTCAGCATGGCGGCCGGCACCGGCTTCGAGAAGTAGTAGCCCTGGAACTGGTTGCAGCCGAGCTGCATCATCTGGGCCACCTCGGCGGCGGTCTCGGTGCCCTCGGCCAGCACCGTGATGCCCAGGCCGTCGGAGAGTTCGACCAGCGCGCGGCAGATCGCCAGGCTCTTGGGGCGCTGCTCGACGTTCATCACGAACTCGCGGTCGATCTTGA
>JAKONL010000112.1 GCA_022701965.1 Burkholderiaceae bacterium
CCAAGGCCGGGCCGTTCGGCGCGCCGATCGCGCACGGCTTCCTGACGCTGTCGCTGCTGCCGCGCTTCTTCGAGTCGGCGCTGGCGATCGTCGAGTCCGGCATGGGCGTGAACTACGGGCTCAACCGCGTGCGCTTCATGTCGCCGGTGCCGGTGGGCAGCCGGCTGCGCGCCCACCTGAAGCTGCTGTCGGCCGAGCCGATCGCCGGCGACGGCTACCAGATGACGTGGGAGACGACGGTCGAGCTCGAGGGCGCGTCGAAGCCGGCCTGCGTGGCGGAATCGGTGGTGCGCCGGTATCCCTGAAGTGCCGCACCGCACGAGGGTCAGACGAAGCCGTTCTGACGCCAGGCTTCGAAGACCGTCACGGCCACCGCATTGGAGAGATTCAGGCTGCGCTGATGCGCGCGCATCGGCAGACGCAGGCGCTGCGGTGCGGGAAAGCGCTCGCGCAGCGCGGGCGCCAGGCCCCGGGTCTCCGAACCGAAGACCAGCCAGTCTCCGGGTGCGAACGCGGTGTCGTGAACCGCGCGCGTGCCGTGCGTGGTGAGGGCGAACATCCGCTCGGGCGCCGGCCGCTCCGCATCGAGCAATGCGTCCCAGCCGGCATGGCGGCGCACCTCGGCGTATTCGTGATAGTCGAGGCCGGCGCGGCGCAGCAGGCGGTCGTCCATCGAGAAGCCCAGCGGCTCGACCAGATGCAGCGTGCAGCCGGTGTTGGCGGCCAGCCGGATCACGTTGCCGGTGTTGGGCGGAATTTCGGGTTCGACGAGGACGATGTGGAACATGGCGAGGGCTTCGGCGGTCGGACGGTCGATGCCTGCAGGCTCAGGCGCGAAGCCGGACGGTGGAGGAGGAGTGCGCGAGGATAGCGGCGCACCGGGTCCGCGCCTCAGGACGACACGTCGGTCCGTGCCAGCACGAGGCCCGTGAGGTGCGCGGCGCCGGCGGCCCGCAGCACCCGTGCCACCGCGAAGAGGGACGCCCCGCTGGTCATGACGTCGTCCACCAGCACGATGCGTCGTCCGCGCACCGATGCCGCTCGCAGGGGCTCGACGGCGAAGGCACCGCGCAGGTTGAGCAGCCGGTCGGCGCGCGCGAGACCGCGCTGCGCGGCGGTGTCGCGCAGGCGCAGCAGCAGCGTGGCGTCGGTTTTGCCGGGCGCCAGTCGGCGCGCGAGTTCGAGCGATTGGTTGAAGCCGCGCTCGCGCAGGCGCGCGGCGGCCAGCGGCATCGGAAGCACCAGGTCACACCGCTCGAGCGCCGGCTCGGCCCAGGGCGCGTTGCGCATGAGTTGCGCGAAGGCGCCGGCCCATCCCGTATCGCCGTGGAACTTGAAGTCGGCGATCGAGTCCGGCCACGGCCAGGCATAGGCGCAGGCGGCGATGCAGGCGTCGAGCGGCGGCGGCTGGCGCACGCAGTCGCTGCAGCGTTCGACCCCTGCGGGCACCGCGATCGCGCAGGTCGGGCAACGTGCCACGGGCGCGGCGAAACGCGCGACGCACGCATCGCACAACGGCCGCGACGGCCATTCGCGGCAGATCGCGCACAGGCTCGGCACGTGTGCGGCGAGTGACGTGATCCAGTGCTTGAACAGGGAAGGGGAAGGCAGGGACAAGGTGAAAAGGCGCACGGCCCGGTGGGATCGCACCGCTCAATATACTGAGCGACTCCATGCCCGCCGAATCCTCCCAGCGTCCGCCCACCATCGATCCCGTGGCCGCCGCGCGCTGGGCCCGGCTGCCCCCTGCCGCCGATGCGGGTTCTCCATGGCTGCACGAGGAGATCGGTCGGCGCATGGAGGACCGCCTGCAGTGGATCACCGCGAAGCCCGCCCGCTGGGCCGATTGGTCGCCCCTGCGGGGGGGGCTGGAAGCCCACGCGCTCGTCGCCAGGCGCTATCGGGATGCGCCGGCCTACGTGATCGAGCCCGATGCCGCGCTGGCCGCGCGCACGGCGCGGGCACTGGCCGTGCCCTGGTGGAACGCGCGGCGCTGGCAGGGCGGCCAGGCACGCTTCGAGGCCCCGCCCGAATCGGGCGTCGATCTGCTCTGGGCGAACATGGCCCTGCACATGGCGGGCGATCCGCAGGCGTTGATCGCGGCCTGGCACGAGCGGCTCGCGACCGACGGCTTCCTGATGTTCTCCTGTCTCGGTCCCGACACGGTGCATGAACTCCGTGCACTTCACGAACGTCTGGGCTGGCCGCCTGCCGGCCACCAGTTCACCGACATGCACGACTGGGGCGACATGCTCGTCGGCGCGGGCTTCGCCGAGCCGATCATGGACATGGAGCGCATCGTGCTGACGTGGGCCACGCCCGAGGCCGCGTTGGCCGAGTTGCGCGGCCTCGGACGAAACCTGCATCCGCGGCGTTCCGAGTCGCTGCGCGGCAGACGCTGGCGCGACGCGCTGCTCGAGGCCCTGGCCTCGCTCGCCATCCCGGGGCAGAACGATGGCCGCATCGCCATGACCTTCGAGGTCGTCTACGGCCATGCCTTCAAGCCATCGCCGCGCATCGCGCTCTCCGGCGAGAGTGCCGTCTCCCTGCGGCAGATGCGCGAGATACTGCAGCGCGGGCGTCCCTGAAGCGCCTCGCTTTCGAGAGGTGAGCCGCTACAATCCGCGGCTGCGCCAACTCCCGGGAATCCCCCCGCGATCGACGTCCGTCGGATGAGGGTTCGGCGGATGCCGACGAACCGATCTGCCGAACTCGCCCGTGTCGAATTCCGTGTTTCGTTTTGCCACCGTTTCCGGCCAGGACACCCACTGGCTGCTGAAGCGCAACTGCTCGGTGACGCCGTCCCAGCTCGGCTGGCTGTACG
>JAKONL010000178.1 GCA_022701965.1 Burkholderiaceae bacterium
CGACTGCTTGAACCACTATTGCGTTGCAATATCAATTGCGCGAAATGCTTGTCGTCAACGCGAAATTCAATTCAGGCGGAATTTCCAATTCGCCGCCGAATAAATCGTTAGTTCTAGTTATCGTCGATTCCAATCCAGCATTCGCAGACATGCGGCGTCGGGAACCTGTTCTCGTTGCGACCGATTCGCATCATCTTTAATAAACGATCATTTAATCTTAGAAACAATCGTTTCTAAATGGTTGTTTGATGTTTGGAATGCACCATTTCAATGCCCTTTCTGCAATCGATATCACTTCGCTGTGAAATTAGTCCTCTGTTTTGTGAGTGAAATTGAGTACAAAAGCTATCTCGATAGACACAATCTCAGCGTCGCGTAGTACTCGTCGTGCTCTCGCGACCCTGTGCCTCGCATAACCCCCTGTTTTCATCCCAACTCCCGTCGTCGAATTCCATTTCATTCCGGACGTGCCATGACTTCCGCTGCGACGAAACAGCCTATTGCCGATTCGGCCCACGTGGCGCCCCGCCGCCTGTTCCTCCAGTCGAAAAGCGTGGAGGAAACGCAGGCCTTCTTCCTGCGGTGCGGCGACCCGATCCGTGTCGCGTTCAGGAGCGAAAAACAATTCGATTTCGAGACGATGGCCGTCGAATGCGACGGCGTGTCGCTCGCGATCGCCAATTCGCGTCTGGGTATGGAAATCGCGCTCGAAAGCCCGCCGGACTGCTATTCGATGCTGCTTCCGAGTTCGGGAGCGCTGGCCTTCGAGAAGGGCAAGACCGACTCGGTGGAGAGCAGGACCGACACCGGCGTGGTCGTGGATTCGAGCGATGTCAGGGTGGCGAGGTTCGGGCCGCGCTGCGGCTGGCAGCGCATGGCGATCAGCAGCAGGCAGCTCCATGAGCACATCACGCTGCTGACCGAGCAGCCGGTCCGGGAGCGCGTGAAGTTCAAGCCGCACTTCGATACGCAGTCGGGCATCGCGCGAACGATGTTCGCCGTCAGCCAGGCCATCATCGGCGGCACCCGCGGCGCGGCGCCGCTGCTGTCGGCCCCGACGGCGATGGCCAGCCTCCGCGACGCCGTGCTGGCGATGTTCGTCGAGGGCCTGCCGCACAACTATTCGGACCATCTCGGGCACCGCGTCGCCGTGCCCGCGCCCCGGAACGTCAGGCACGCCATCGATTTCATGCACGCGAACATCGCGAAGCCGCTCCGGCTCGAGGACATCGCGCGCGCGGCGCATGCCAGCCCGCGTTCGCTGCAGCTGGCCTTCCGGAATTTCCGCGGTTCGACGCCGATGGAATACCTGCGGCGCCTGCGGCTGGACGGAGCGCACAACGACCTGCTGCACTGCGAACCCGGCACCCGCGTCGCCGACGTCGCCTACCGCTGGGGTTTCGCACACCACGGGATGTTCTCCGCGAACTACGCGAAGGCATTCGGGGAACGGCCTTCGGCCACCCTGCGGCGCGGCGCGCAGCGCTAGCCCGGAGGCGCCGCCGCGCCGGCGTTCACACCTGCATGTTCATGATGTCGGTGTAGGCCTGCACCATGCGGTTGCGCACGTGCATCGTGGCCTGGAAGCCGATCTGCGCCTTCTGGATCGCGACCATCGTCTGCTCCAGGCTCACGTTCGGGTTTTCCAGCTGCACCTCGCGCTGCAGCGCGGTGGCTTCGTTCTGCGAGGCGCTGACGGCTTTCAGCGCGCCGGACAGCGCGCCCGCGAAGCCGGTATCGGCCACCGCTCCGGCGCCGCGCGCCGTGCCCGGCAAGGGGGAGGTGAGGGGTGAGGTGACGGGTGCGAGGCGGAGATCCATGCCGGGAATGCTAGGTCGCGCCGGGGTTTCCGATCGTCGGGAATGACGGGCAAAGCAGCGCCTTATCGGCCTTATGCGGATGGACCGGACTCGAATAATCCACGCATGTCCGCCGTTGCCCAACTACCCGCCGCCGCCCTCGTCGTTCCCACCGCCGCGCCGTGGTCGGGCCGGCTCGCCGTCATGGACCGCGGCCAGCGCATGAAGCTCGCCATCGGTGCGGCCGTGCTGGTGGCGGTGGCCGTCGCGGCGATCGTGATGGGCCGGCAGCCCGACTGGCGCGTGCTCTACGCCAACCTGGGCGACAAGGACGGCGGCGCCGTCATCGCCCAGCTCGCGACGATGAACGTCCCCTACAAGTATGCGGAGGGCGGCGGCGCGGTGATGGTGCCGGCCGACAAGGTGCACGACGTGCGCCTGAAGCTCGCTTCCCAGGGCCTGCCCAAGGGCTCGGTCGCCGGCTTCGAGCTGATGGAGAACAACCGCTTCGGCATGACGCAGTTCCAGGAGAAGCTGAGCTTCCAGCGCGGCCTCGAAGGCGAGCTGACGCGTTCGATCCAGGCGCTGGGCTCGGTGCAGAGCGCGCGCGTGCACCTGGCGCTGCCGCAGCAGAACGGCTTCTTCCGCGAGCAGCAGAAGCCGTCGGCCTCGGTCCTGCTGAGTCTCTACCCGGGGCGAACGCTGGAGCGCAGCCAGATCGCCGGCATCGTGCACCTGGTCGCCTCCAGCGTGCCCGAGCTCGCGCCGGGCGCCGTGAGCGTCCTGGACGACAGCGGCAAGCTGCTGTCGAACACCGGCGACGCCGCGGGCACGGCCGGCGCGGTCGACGGCCAGCAGCTCGCCTACGTGCAGCAGCTCGAGCAGCAGTACACGCGCCGCATCCTCGACATCCTGGAGCCGGTGGTCGGCCGCCAGAACGTCAAGGCCCAGGTGACGGCCGACGTCGACTTCTCGCAGACCGAGGCGACGTCCGAAGAGCACAAGCCCAACCTCTCGGCCGAAGCCAGCGCCGTGCGCAGCCAGCAGACCGTGGAGACCACCGGCGCGGCGGCCGGCGGTGCGGCCGCGGCGACCGGCGTGCCCGGCGCCACGTCCAACCAGCCGCCCGGCGCGTCGACCGCGCCCATCAACGGCGCCGCCGCGCCGCTCGCGCCGACCGCTGCCGCACCGGGCGCCGCGACGGCCGGCGCCAAGCCGCCGGGCAAGCGCGAATCGACCACCAACTACGAGGTCGACAAGACCGTGAAGACCACGCGCGGTGCGGTCGGCCAGGTGCGCCGGCTGAGCGCGGCGGTGGTGGTCAACTACCAGAACGTGGCCGACGCGCAAGGCAAGCCCGGCGCGACGCCGACCGCGCTGTCGGCGCAGCAGATCGAGCAGATGACCGCGCTGATCCGCGAGACCATCGGCTTCAGCAAGGAGCGCGGCGACTCGGTCAACCTGATGAACACGCCGTTCCTGGTGCCGGTGGACAACGTGGTCGAGGTGCCGTTGTGGAAGCGCCCCGAACTGCTGGACCTGGCGCGCAGCTTCGCCTGGCCGCTCGGCCTCACGCTGCTGGGCCTGATCGTGCTGTTCGGCATGGTGCGCCCCGGCATCAAGGCGATGCGCCTGGCGGCGCCGCCGCCGGTGCCCGCCACGGCGGTGGCCGCGCTCGACGCCCCGGGCAGCAACCTCGACGCGCTGCTGTCCGAAGAGCCGCAGCGCCCGGCGCTTGGGTCGCCGCAGCAGGAGGCGACGGCGCTGCCGGGACCGTCGCAGGAGTCGCTGCAGCAGCAGCAACAGTCCCAGGTCGTGCCCGAGCAGGCGCGGCTCGAAGGCGCGCGCCAGATGGCGCGACAGAACCCGGTCGCGGTCGCCAACATCGTCAAGAGCTGGGTCAACGGCGACGCCGCGGCGAGCGCCTGACGGCACGAACGGAACCGAGAAGCCATGGACGACCAGGGACTCAACGACGCGGCGATCCTGCTGATGTCGCTCGGCGAGGAGGAGGCCGGGCAGGTGCTGCGGCACCTGTCGCCGCGCGAGGTGCAGAAGCTCGGCGAGACGATCGCCAAGACGCGCGCGGTGTCGCGCGAGCGCCTGGGCGAGGTGGCCGACCGCTTCGTCACCTCGACCGCCGGGCAGAGCCTGTTCGCGGCCGATACCGGCGACTACGTGCGCGCCGTGATGCAGCACGCGCTCGGCCACGAGAAGGCGACGATCATCGTCGACCGCATCCTCAACACCGCCGACCTCACCGGCATCGAGAACCTCAAGTGGATGGATGCGCCGTCGGTGGCGGAGGTGCTCAAGGTCGAGCATCCGCAGATCGTCGCGGCGATCCTGGTGCACCTGGAACCCGAGCACGCGTCCGCCATCCTGGTGAAGCTGCCCGACGCGCAGCGCGCCGAGGTGCTGCTGCGCGTGGCCACGCTCGAGGGCATCCAGCCGGCCGCGCTGGAAGACTTGAACGAGGTGATGTCGCGTGTGCTGGCCGGCGGCGGCAAGATCAGGAAGGCCTCGCTCGGCGGCGCCAAGACCGCGGCCGGGATGATCAACATGCTCGGCGCGGGCATCGACACGCAGGCGCTCGACGCCATCCGCATGCACAGCGACGAGCTCGCGCAGCAGATCGCCGACCTGATGTTCGTCTTCGACGACGTGATGAAGCTCGACGACAAGTCCCTGCAGCTGGTGCTCAAGGAGGTCGCCTCCGAGACGCTGATCGTCGCGCTCAAGGGCGCGGCGCCGCCGCTGCGCGACAAGTTCCTGGCAAACATGTCCTCGCGCGCGGCCGAGTCGCTGCGCGAAGACCTCGAATCGCGCGGCCCGATGCGGCTGTCGGAGGTCGAGGCGCAGCAGAAGGAGATCCTGAAGGCGCTGCGCCGCCTGGCCGACGAAGGCCAGATCGTCCTCGGAGGCGGCAGCGATGGCGGCTTCGTCTAGACCGATGCGCGGCGCGTTCATCCCGAGCGAGGACATCGCCGGCTACTCGGCCTGGCAGTTCGGCAACGTCGACCCCAACGCCGTGCTCGGCGAGCCGGGCGGCGGCACGACCGACCCCGAGGCGCTGGAAGAGGCGCATGCCCGCGGCGTGGCCGAGGGCCATGCGGCCGGGCGGGAGGAGGCCTTCCGCGAGGCGCAGGCGCAGATGGAGGCGTACTTCGCCACGCACGGCCAGGACACCGCGCGCCAGCTCGCCGCGCTGCTCGCCGCCGCCGAGACCGGACTCGCCAGCGCGCAGCAGGACATCGCGCGCGGCACGCTGGAGATCGCCTGCGCGCTGGCGCGCCAGGTGCTGCGCCGCGAGATGGCGCTCGACCCGCAGGCGCTGGTGCCGGTGGTGCGCGAGGCCATCGGCATGCTGCGCGCCGACGGCCGGAGCGCCAGCGTGCGCCTCGCGCCGGCGGACTTCGATTCGCTCGACAGCCACCTGCGCGCCGAGTTCGCGGGCCAGGCGGTCGCCGTGGTGGCCGATGCCGCCATCGCCCCGGGCGACTGCCGCATCGAGTCGGCCGGCGCGGTGGTCGATGGCGGCATGGCCACGCGCTGGTCGCGTGCCGTCGCGAGCCTGGGCCTGTCGATGCCCTGGCACGAAGCCGCGACCGGCGCGACGGACAACGCGGTGGATGACCATGCCGCCTGAAGTCCAGGCCTGGCAGCGCTTCATGTCCGATGCGGTCGCGCGCGTCGGACAGGCGCCGGGGCTCGAGGTCCACGGCACGCTCACGCGCCTGGCCGGGCTGGTGCTCGAGGCCACCGGCATCCGCGCGCCGGTCGGCTCGCAGTGCCTGGTGCGCATGGGCGCGCAGCCGCCGGTGCTGGCCGAGGTGGTGGGCTTCTCCAGCGACCGTGCGTTCCTGATGCCGGCCGGCGACGTGCACGGCCTGTCGAGCGGCGCGAGCGTGGTCCCGGCCGCGCCCTACGTGCCGGTGCCGCGCCTGGGCGAGCCGGAGCGCGAGGTGTCGATGCGCATCGGCGCGCTGCGCCTGCCGCTCGGACCGGGCCTGCTCGGCCGCGTGGTCGATCCGCAAGGCCGCCCGATGGACCACCAGGGCCCCGTGCGCGACGTGACCGCCGAGCCGCTGGACCGCAGCCCGATCAACGCGATGGACCGCGATCCGGTGCGCGAGCCGCTGGACACCGGCGTGCGCGCCATCAACGCGCTGCTGACCGTCGGGCGCGGCCAGCGCATCGGCCTGTTCGCCGGCTCGGGCGTGGGCAAGAGCGTGCTGCTCGGGATGATGGCGCGCTACACCGAGGCCGACGTCATCGTGGTCGGGCTGATCGGCGAGCGCGGGCGCGAGGTCAAGGAATTCATCGAGGACATCCTCGGCGAGGAAGGGCGCCGGCGCTCGGTCGTCGTCGCCGCGCCGGCCGATGCGCCGCCGCTCCTGCGCATGCAGGGCGCGGCCTACGCCACGGCCATCGCCGAGCACTTCCGCGACCAGGGCCGGCACGTGCTGCTGCTCATGGACTCGCTCACGCGCTATGCGATGGCGCAGCGCGAGATCGCCCTGGCCATCGGCGAGCCGCCGGCCACCAAGGGCTATCCGCCGTCGTGCTTCGCCAAGCTGCCGCAGCTGGTGGAGCGCAGCGGCAACGGCCTTAACGGCGTCGGCTCGATCACCGCCTTCTACACCGTGCTCTCCGAAGGC
>JAKONL010000206.1 GCA_022701965.1 Burkholderiaceae bacterium
ACGCCTGGACACCCAGCGCAGTCGAATTTGCACCGGCAGCATTCGCATAAGCTCCGGCCGCTGTTCCACTGAGCCCAGCGTGGGCCGCAAATCCAGTCGCCGTCCCGCCACCGTCTGCGCTGGAAGCGGTTCCAAGTGAAGTTCCATTTCCAGCTGCCGAGGCAATTTTTCCAACGGCTGTACCCGACGCCGAGGCGAAGGAGCTTTGGCCCACCGCGACGGCTGCGTCTCCTTCCGCATGCGCATTGCCTCCGATCGCTGTCGAAAGCTGCCCGCTCGAAAACGCGCCACTTCCCAGCGAGACCGCGTTTCCGCCTTCCGCGATGCTGTTGTAGCCGATCGCTACGCCATTGACGGCGTTCGCCGCGCCGCCACCGGCCTCGTAGGCCGACTGGCCGGCGGCCATCGCGCATGTCGAAAGCCCGCCGAGGCCACTCAATGCGATCGCGAAAGCCAACGGTGCCAGGCTCGACATGCTGGCGCTTTTCTTGCCGCGTCCGGAAGAAATCTCGGACGCGGCCACCCAGGCCCCGAGCGCTTCGTTGTAGATAGATCTATAGCTTCTGTTCATGATTGTTTCCCCGATTCAAATTCGAAATGGCGGTCGCGCGCACGGCGCCGACCGTAAATATGAGTGGCCGATTCAATTGGACGGCGCGCGGATCGAAGGCACGTAGCCAGAGATCTGCCATGTATTCGCAGATTCCTGCCTGAAGCTCAGCAATTCATATCTCGAATTGCCCGCGGCGGCTGGAGTCACGAAGACGATGTTCACGTAATTGCCCCCGGGGGCCCTCGACGCCGGATCGCTGGCAAGCGTGGTTCGCGAAACGGAAAGCCATGTACGGTCCGACGAGACGGGCACGGAATTCATCAACTCATTGATGCGTCGCTCGAATTCGTCCCGAGGTATCTGCGCCTTAAGGACCGGCGACGATCCCGCCCACACGACACCGGCCTGCCCCTTGTCGATCTGGCCGAGTGCAGCGAACCCGAGATCGACCAGCGCGTCGATCGACGGCCCGCCGGCCACCGCGGCGCCCGTTGCAGCGAATGCGGGAAGGCCCGATGCGATCGCGGAGGCGGCGATGGTTCCGAGCAGGAATCTGCGCAAGGAATTCATTTCCGGCCTCCTGCAAGGTCGCCCGCACGCAATAGCGGATAAACCGCATCGGCATTGATTCGCGATCCCTCGTCCGCACCCCATATCATCGACGAATTCCTGATTTCGCCGTTCCGCGTATTGCACATCCTCTTTGCTCCAATCGTCGCGCCAATGCGCTCCTGAATAAAAATTCCTGCAGCTTTGCAACTTGCATCGCAACTTGGTCTCACGATGTTACGAAACAAAGTTGAACCCAAATCAATTGGGAATGGAATGTCCGAACCGGAGAACGAATCACCCATCCGGAGGAACGAATAGAACAATTGCCCGGTAATTCAGAAATGTCCGATGCGACATCGCGGTGGGCCGTGATGGAAAGCCTGTGCGAGGCCGTTGCCATCCATCAAAAATTCTTAATCGATCGATTGATTCAACATCGTGTTCTAATCCGCGCCATGTCCTCCGCCCCATCCACCCGGCCCGCCGTATCGCCGTCGGGCCCGCCCGTTGCACGCAGCGAGCCGTCCGAGGCGCGCGGCCGCCTCCTCCACGCGGCGCTCGCGCTGTTCGCCGCGCAGGGTTTCGCGAAAACCTCGACGCGCGAGATCGCGCAGGCTGCGGGCACCAACATCGCGGCCATCGCCTACTACTTCGGCGACAAGGCCGGGCTCTACGCCGCGACGTTCGACGAGCCGCTTGGCGGGACTTCGGCGGACCTCGTGGCCCTGCTCGACGCGGGCGACGGCGGCATGTCGCAGACGCTGCGCCGCTTCTTCGACGCCTATGTCGCGCCGCTGCGCCTGGGCGACGTGGCACGTCAGTGCATGCGCCTGCACCTGCGCGAGCTGATCGAGCCGAGCGGCCACCGCACCGGCGAGGCGCTGGAGGAACTGCGCGGGCCGCACGAGGCGATGGTGCGCATGCTGGGCCGTCACCTCGGGCTCGTCGAAGAAGGTGCCGCGGACGACGAGCTGCACCGCCTCGCACTCGCGATCGTCGGCATGGCGATCCAGCTGTTCGTGATGCAGGACATCGTGGACGCCCTGCGACCCGGCCTGCTCGGCTCGCCGGCTGCGATCGACGCCTGGGCCGCCCGTCTGCACGAGCAGGCGATGGCGCTGATCGATGCCGAGGCGGCGCGGCGGCGGACGGCGGCTGCCTCGCGATGAATCCATACCCGTATCTGCACGAACTGCGCGGGCTCCGGCGGCGCGCGATGTCGGTCCGTCTCCGGTCGATTGCACCGCTCGCGCTCTGCGGCCTGCTGTCGGCATGCGGCATCGCGCGCCCGCCGGCCGCCGTCGATGCCGGTGCGCCCGCGCAATGGAATGCGTCGCGACCGGCCCACGATGCGGCGACGGCGTCGGCCGCGGGGGTGGCGACATCGTCCCTCCCGCACGACGGCTCGACGGCTGCGCTTTCGGACTGGTGGCGCCGGCTCGACGATCCGGTGCTCGCGACCCTGGTCGACGCGGCGCAGGCTGCCAGCCCGACCATCGCCAGCGCCGCGGCCCGCATCGCCGAGGCGCGCACCACGCGCGCGCAGGCCGGCGCCGCACTGCTGCCGGCCCTGGACGGCACGCTTTCCGCACAGCGCAGCAACTCGCCTTTCGGCGGCGGAGCGGTCGCCGGCGGCGACGGCACTTCGCTCCCGGGCGTGACGACGCTGCAGGCCGGCCTGCAGTCGCAATGGGAAATCGACCTCTTCGGCGGGCGCCGCGCGGGCCGGGACGCCGCCGCTTCGCGCCTGCGCGGTGCCGGTGCGCGCTGGCACGAGGCGCGCGTCTCGGTCGCGGCGGACACCGCGACGCTCTACGTCGACGAGCGGGCCTGCCGCGCGCAGCTCGCGGTCGCCGGCTCGGATGCGCGGTCGCGCGCGGAGACGGCACGGCTGACCGATCTCTCCGCCCGCGCCGGCTTCACCGCGCCGGCGAGCGCGGCGCTCGCCCGCGCGAGCGCGGCCGACGCCTCGGCTCGGCTGACGCAGCAGCGCGTGCAGTGCGCATTGCTGCGCAAGGGCCTGTACGCGCTGACCGGCATCGAGGGCCGCACGCTCGACGCGCTGCTCGACGGCGCCGCCGCCGCGAGCGGCACGGCGGCGTTGCCGGCCATGCCCGTGCTGCCGGCCATGCCGTCGTTTCCCGCGCTGCCCGTCGTCGACGCGGTTCCTGCACGGCTGCTCTCGCGCCGCCCCGACGTCTACGCCGCCGAGCAGGCGGTGGCGGCAGCGAGCGCCGAGGTCGGCGCCGCCGAGGCCGACCGGTATCCACGGCTCACGCTGCAGGGCTCGATCGCAGCGTTGCAGCTGCGCAGCGGCGGACTGCAGCAATCGCTCCAGACCTGGACCGTCGGTCCGGTCGCGCTGTCGCTGCCGATCTTCGACGGCGGCGTGCGCGCCGCGGCCGCGCTCGGCGCACGCGCGCGCTACGACGAGGCGGCATCGCTCTACCGGGCCGGCGCCCGGCAGGCGGTACGCGAAGTCGAGGAAGCGCTGGTCCGCCTGCAAGGTGCCGATGCGCGGACCGGCGACGCCGACACGGCCGTGCGCAACTACCAGGCATCGCTCGACGCCACCGAGGCGCGCTTCGCGAGCGGCCTGGGCAGCCTGTTCGAACTCGAGGACGCGCGACGCACGCTGTTCGTCGCGCAGACCGCGCGTGTCGCCCTGCAGCGCGAACGCGCCGAAGCCTGGGTGTCGCTGTACCGGGCCACCGGCGGCGGCTGGACCCGCCCGGGCGACGACGAATCTTCCACGCAGCCACGGACGGCAAGACCATGAAACGCTCCACCTCGATCGCCCTCCTCGCGGTCGCCGTCATCGTCGCCGCCGCGCTCGGCATCGGCTTCACGAAACTGCGCGCCGGCGCCGGTGCGCCGGCGGCGCCCACCGCGCGTCCGGTGCTGACGGTGGCCGTCGCTACGCCGCGCGATACCGACATCGACGTCACGCTCGCGGCGAACGGCAACGTGGCCGCGTGGCAGGAGGCCATCGTCGGATCGGAATCGAACGGCCTGCGGCTCGCCGACGTACGCGCCAACGTGGGCGACGTGGTCCGCAAGGGACAGGTGCTGGCGACGTTCTCGCCGGAGACGGTCAACGCCGAGCTCGCCCAGTCCCGCGCTGCCCTGGCCGAGGCCCGTGCCGCGGCGGCCGATGCCGCCGGCAACGCCGCGCGCGCGCGCACGCTGCAGGAGACGGGTGCGCTGAGCCAGCAGCAGATCAACCAGTACCAGACCGCCGAGCAGACCGCCAGGGCGCGGGTGGAAGCGGCCGCAGCGGCGCTCGCCGCGCAACAGGTGCGCGGACGCAACACGCAGGTGCTCGCGCCCGACGACGGCGTGATCTCGGCCCGCACGGCGACGGTCGGGGCCGTGGTCGCGGCCGGTTCGGAATTGTTCCGGCTGATCCGGAAGGGCCGGCTCGAGTGGCGCGCGGAGGTCACCTCCGTGGAGCTCGGACGCATTTCTGCCGGCACGCCGGCGCTGGTCACGGGCGCGAGCGGCATCCAGGTGCGCGGTACGGTGCGCACCATCGCACCGACGGTCGATCCGCAGACGCGCAACGCGCTCGTCTACGTCGACCTGCCGGCGGCGCCCGCGGCCGGTGCGCTCCGGGCGGGCATGTTCGCACGCGGCGAATTCCAGCTCGGCCGCACCCGCGCGACCACGGTGCCGGCGGCCGCGGTGGTGCCGCGCGACGGCTTCAACTACCTGCTGCTGATGCAGCCCGGCGATCGCGTCTCGCAGGTGAAGGTCGAAACCGGGCGCCGCGTGGGCGAACGCGTGGAAATCGTCACTGCGCTGCCGCCCGACGGGCGCGTGGTGGAGCAAGGCGCGGGCTTCCTCAACGACGGCGATCTCGTGCGCGTGGCGCCCTGAACCCATGAACGTCTCGGCCTGGTCCATCCGCAACCCGATTCCGGCGGTGATGCTGTTCGTGATGCTCACGTTCGGCGGCTTCTTCTCGTTCAAGGCGATGAAGATCCAGAACTTCCCCGACATCGACCTCCCGATCGTCACGGTGTCGGCGGCGCTGCCGGGCGCCGCGCCCGCGCAGCTCGAGACCGACGTCGCGCGCAAGCTCGAGAACGCCATCGCCACCGTGCAGGGCCTGCGCCACATTACGACCAAGGTGCAGGACGGCGTGGCCACGCTGATCGTCGAGTTCCGCCTGGAAAAACCCGTGCAGGAAGCCGTCGACGACGTGCGCTCCGCCGTGCAGCGCGTGCGCGCGGACTTGCCCGCCGACGTGCGCGACCCCGTCATCACCAAGCTCGACCTCGCCGGCCAGCCGGTGCTCGCCTTCACCATCGCGTCGAGCCGGCTCGACCCGGAGGCGCTGAGCTGGTTCGTCGACAACGACGTCACGCGCAAGCTGCTCTCGCTGCCCGGCGTGGGCGCCGTCAACCGGGTCGGCGGCGTGACGCGCCAGGTGCACGTCGACCTCGACCCGGCGCGGCTGCAGTCGCTCGGCGCGACGGCCGCGGAGATCTCCCGCCAGCTGCGGCTGGTGCAGGTGGAGAGCGCGGGCGGCCGCACCGACCTGGGCGGCAGCGAGCAGCCGGTGCGTACGCTGGCGACCGTGCGCTCGGCCGACCAGCTGCGCGACATCCAGATCGTGCTGTCGAACGGGCGGCGCGTTCGGCTCGACCAGCTCGCGCGCATCACCGACACCATCGCCGAGCCGCGCGCGGCCGCCCTGCTCGACGGCCGGCCGGTCGTCGGCTTCGAGGTCGCGCGCAGCCGCGGCGAGAGCGAGGTCTCGGTCGGACGGGCGGTGCAGGCGGCGCTGGCCGAGCTGCGCGCTCAGCATCCGGACATCACGCTGACCGAGGCCTTCAACTTCGTCACGCCGGTCCAGGAGGAGTACGACGGCTCGCTGCACCTGCTCTACGAGGGCGCGATCCTCGCCGTGATCGTGGTGTGGCTCTTCCTGCGCGACTGGCGCGCGACCCTGGTCTCGGCCGTGGCGCTGCCGATGTCGGTCATACCCGCGTTCATCGGCATGTACGTGCTGGGCTTCTCGGTCAACATCATCTCGCTGCTGGCGCTGTCGCTGGTGATCGGCATCCTGGTCGACGACGCGATCGTCGAGGTCGAGAACATCGTGCGCCACCTGCGCATGGGCAAGTCGCCCTACCAGGCCGCGATGGAGGCCGCCGACGAGATCGGCCTGGCCGTGATCGCCACCACCTTCACCCTGATCGCGGTGTTCCTGCCGACGGCCTTCATGAGCGGCGTCGCCGGGCGCTTCTTCAAGCAGTTCGGCTGGACCGCGTCGCTGGCGGTGTTCGCCTCGCTGGTGGTCGCGCGGGTGCTGACGCCGATGATGGCCGCCTATATCCTCAAGCCCATCGTCGGCGCCGAGAAGGAACCCGGCTGGCTCACCGTCTACATGCGAGCGGCCGAGTGGTGCATGCGCAACCGGCTCACGACGATGCTGCTGGCAACGGTGTTCTTCATCGGCTCGATCGCGCTGATCCCGCTGCTCAAGACCGGCTTCATCCCGCCGGACGACAACTCCCAGACGCAGGTCTACCTGTCGCTGGCCCCGGGCGCCACGCTGGCGCAGACCGGCGCCACGGCCGAAGCCGCGCGCCAGCGCCTCATGCAGGTGGCCCATGTGCGCAGCGTCTACACGACGATCGGCGGCGGCAGCGCGGGCGGCGACCCGGCCGCCAGCCTGAGCGCGGCCGAGACGCGCAAGGCGACGCTGACCGTCAAGCTCGATCCGCGCGGCGACCGGCCGCGCAAGCAGGTGATCGAGAACGCGATCCGCGCCGCGCTCGAGCCGCTGCCGGGCGTGCGCAGCACGGTCGGGCTCGGCGGCTCGGGCGAGAAGTACATCCTGGGCCTGTCGGGCGAGGACCCGGTCGCGCTCACCACGGCCGCGCGCGCGGTCGAGCGCGACCTGCGCACGATCCGCGGCCTGGGCAACATCACGTCCACCGCGAGCCTGATCCGTCCGGAGATCGCGGTGCGGCCCGACTTCGCGCGCGCCGCCGACCTCGGCGTGACGAGCTCGGCGATCGCCGAGACCCTGCGCGTCGCCACCGTCGGCGACTACGACCAGTCGCTCGCCAAGCTGAACCTCGCCCAGCGGCAGGTGCCGATCGTGGTCAAGCTGGAGGATTCGGCGCGCAAGGACCTGGCCTTGCTCGAGCGGCTCTCGGTGCCCGGGGCGCGTGGGCCCGTGCTGCTCGGCCAGGTCGCCCGGCTGACGATGGAAGGCGGCCCGGCCGTCATCGACCGCTACGACCGCTCGCGCAACGTGAACTTCGAAATCGAGCTGTCCGGCCTCGGCCTGGGCGATGCCAAGGCCGCGGCGATGGCGCTGCCGTCGATCCGCAATCTGCCGCCCGGCGTGCGCCTGACCGAGATCGGCGACGCCGAGGTCATGACCGAACTCTTCAACAGCTTCGGCCTCGCGATGCTGACGGGCGTGCTGTGCATCTACATCGTGCTGGTGCTGCTGTTCAAGGACTTCCTGCATCCGGTCACGATCCTCTGCGCGCTGCCACTGGCGCTCGGCGGCGCGTTCGTCGGGTTGCTGGTGGCGCAGAAGGCGTTGTCGATGCCCTCGCTGATCGGCCTGATCATGCTGATGGGCGTGGCGACGAAGAACTCGATCCTGCTGGTCGAGTACGCGCTGGTCGCCCGGCGCGGCCACGACGGCGCCGACGGACGCCCGGCGGTGGCGCCGATGAGCCGCTGGGACGCGCTGCGCGACGCCTGCCACAAGCGTGCGCGGCCGATCATCATGACCACCATCGCCATGGGTGCGGGCATGCTGCCGATCGCGGTCGGCTTCGGCGCGGCCGATTCGAGCTTCCGCTCGCCGATGGCGATCGCGGTGATCGGCGGGCTGATCACGTCGACGGTGCTGAGCCTGCTGGTGGTGCCGGCGGTGTTCACGTACGTGGACGACTTCGAGCAGTGGATCAAGCGCGGTGTGCAGCGGTTGCGTAGATCGGCGACTTGAGCTCGGCTGATTCCTGGGGCGGATCAGGGAGGTGGGGCGGACTCCCCGACTCGTGTCCCCCGCCTTCGGCTCCTCCTTTACCTCGCCGGGGAGCCCGCCCCCCCTCCCTCGGCCCGCCGCCACGAAGCGCTCCGACACCGGTGTCTGACCAGTACACGTCGAGCGCCACACCGACATGCATCCGGGTCGAATGGAACCGGGTCGACCCGGAGACGCGTTCCGACAATCGTTCATCGACGAAAGGAATCGCCATGACGCCACACAACTTCCGTATCGCCTTCGCAGCCACGGCCTGCGCCCTCGCCTGCGCGACGGTCTCGGCCCAGAACACCGCGGTGCCCGAGACCGCTTCGCAGCGCTACGAACGCCGCGTCGATGCCTGCAACATGAGCACGATGCCGGCCCCCGCGCGCGAGGCGTGCCTGCGCGATGCGGGCCTCGCGATGGACGCAGCGCGCGGCGGCGCGCCGACCAACGTGGAGATGGAATCGACCGACGGACGTGCGACCATCATCGCGCCGGCGGGTTCGCGCACGCCGCTGAGCGGTTCGGGGACCCGCACCATCGACGACGGGCGTGCGACCCTCGTCGAACCCGCAGGCCGCGCGCCGGTGCGCTGAAAGCACGAACGCCTCGCATCCTTTCAGGATGCGAGGCGTTCAACGCGTAGACCGTCGCGGCGGCTTCAGGCGCTCAACGCCCTCAGTTTCCGTTCGTTCGCGCGCTTCAGGAGCCGCGGCAGCGCCAGCACCGCGACGATCACGATCACCAGCACGATCGACATCGCGTTGCGCAGTTGTGCTTCGGCGAGCGGGCCGAGGATCATGCCGACCACCACGGGCGCGGTCGGGAAGTCGAAGCGCCGCATGATCACGCCGAGCACGCCGATGCCATAGAGCAGGTACAGGTCGAACGAGCTCTGGCGCATGCCGTAGGCACCGACCGTCGCGAAGATCAGGATGCCGGCATAGAGCTGCGGCTTCGGGATCTTCAGCAGCTTGACCCACA
>JAKONL010000249.1 GCA_022701965.1 Burkholderiaceae bacterium
CGAAGAGCTGGAGCCGGCGCGCAAGAAGGCCGAGCTGATGGGCATCAAGCCCGAGCATATCTTCATCGACGACCTGCGTGAGGAATTCGTCCGCGACTTCGTGTTCCCGATGATGCGCTCGAACGCGCTGTACGAGGGGCTGTACCTGCTCGGCACCTCGATCGCACGGCCCCTGATCGCCAAGCGCCAGATCGAGATCGCGCGTCAGGTGAATGCCGATGCGGTCAGCCATGGCGCGACCGGCAAGGGCAACGACCAGGTCCGCTTCGAACTCGGCTATTACGCGCTGCAACCCGATATCAAGGTCATCGCGCCGTGGCGCGAATGGGACCTGACCAGCCGCACCGCGCTGATCGCCTTTGCCGAACAGCACCAGATTCCGGTGCCCAAGGACAAGCGCGGCGAGTCGCCCTTCTCGACCGATGCGAACCTGCTGCACACCTCGTCCGAGGGGAAGGTGCTGGAGGATCCGTGGGACGAGGTCCCCGACTATGTCTTCTCGCGCACCGTCAATCCGGAGGACGCGCCCGACACGCCGCAGGTCATCACCGTCGCGTTCGAACGCGGCGATGCGGTGGCGGTCGACGGCGAGGGCATGTCGCCGGCAACGCTGCTCGCCAAGCTCAACGACCTCGGCCGTGCGCATGGCATCGGCCGGCTCGACCTGGTCGAGAACCGCTTCGTCGGCATGAAGTCGCGCGGCATGTACGAAACGCCGGGCGGCACGATCCTGCACGCCGCGCACCGCGCGATCGAACAGATCACGCTCGACCGCGGCGCCGCGCATCTGAAGGACGAACTGGCTCCGCGCTATGCCGAGCTGGTCTATAACGGCTTCTGGTTCTCGCCCGAGCGCGAGATGCTGCAAGCGGCGATCGACCATAGCCAGCACAAGGTGTCGGGCGAAGTCCGCCTCAAGCTGTACAAGGGCGGCGTCCACGTCATCGGCCGTCGTTCGCCCAATTCGCTGTACAGCGAAAAGGTCGTGACGTTCGAGGACGATCAGGGCGCGTACGACCAGCGCGATGCGGCAGGCTTCATCAAACTCAACGCGCTACGCCTCCGCCTGCTCGGGCGGCGCGACCGGTAAGGGCTTTCCCAACGCGGCGTTAACCATTCGCCGTTAGCCCGGTCGGCATGGAGCCGGCGACGGGCAGCACGCAAGCGGAATGGTGGCAGTCGCGGTGGTTCGCCGTCGCGGCGGTGCTGTTCGCGTGCGTGCCGCTGATCTCGCCGGCGTTCCCGCCGCTGACCGACGCGCTCGACCATGCCGCGCGCTACCGGGTCATGCTCGACGGCGGGTCGGGACCGCTGGCGCAGTGGTATGGCGTGCGCTGGCGGCTGGTCGGCAATCTGGGCATCGATGTCCTGATATTAGCGATCGCGCCGTCCCAGCAGGCGCAGCCGCAGCGCGTTGAGCTTGATGAACCCGGCGGCGTCGCGCTGATCGTACGCGCCCTGATCGTCCTCGAACGTCACGACCTTCTCCGAATACAGCGAGTTCGGCGACTTGCGCCCGACCACGTACACGCCGCCCTTGTACAGCTTCAGGCGGACGGTGCCCGAGACCTTCTCCTGGCTGTGATCGATCGCCGCCTGGAGCATCTCGCGCTCGGGGCTGAACCAGAAGCCGTTGTACAGCAGCTCGGCATAGCGCGGCGCGAGCTCGTCCTTCAGATGCGCCGCGCCGCGGTCGAGCGTCAGCTGCTCGATGCCGCGATGCGCGAGGTGATAGATCGTGCCGCCGGGAGTCTCGTACATGCCCCGGCTCTTCATGCCGACGAAGCGGTTCTCGACCAGGTCGAGACGGCCGATCCCGTGACGGCGGCCATAGCCGTTGAGCGTCTCGAGCAACGTCGCCGGGCTCATCCCCTCGCCGTTGATCGCCACGCCGTCGCCGCGCTCGAAATCGATCGTGATATATTCGGGCACGTCGGGCGCGTCCTCGGGGTTCACCGTGCGCGAATAGACATAGTCGGGAACCTCGTCCCACGGATCTTCGAGAACCTTACCCTCGGACGAGGTGTGCAGCATGTTCGCATCGGTCGAGAAGGGCGACTCGCCGCGCTTGTCCTTCGAAACCGGGATCTGGTGCTGTTCGGCGAACTCGATCAGCTTGGTGCGGCTGGTCAAATCCCATTCGCGCCACGGTGCGATCACCTTGATGTCGGGCGACAGCGCGTAATAGCCGAGCTCGAAGCGGACCTGGTCGTTGCCCTTGCCGGTCGCGCCGTGGCTCACCGCGTCGGCGCCGACCATCTTGGCGATCTCGATCTGGCGCTTGGCGATCAGCGGCCGCGCGATCGACGTGCCGAGCAGATACAGCCCCTCGTACAGCGCGTTCGAGCGCATCATCGGGAACACGTAATCGCGCGCGAATTCCTCGCGCAGATCGTCGACGAAGATGTGCTCGGGCTTCACGCCCATCATCTCGGCCTTGGCGCGCGCGGGCTCGAGCTCTTCGCCCTGGCCAAGATCGGCGGTGAAGGTGACGACTTCGCAGTTATACGTCTGCTGGAGCCATTTCAGGATCACGCTCGTGTCCAGGCC
>JAKONL010000229.1 GCA_022701965.1 Burkholderiaceae bacterium
GCCTTCGGCGGCGAGGCACGGCCGACGGATTACGCACTCGCCATCGCCGACGGCGCGTTGCTCGCGCTGATCGCATGCCTCGGGCTGGCACAACTGGGCCATGAGACGACACCCGCCCTTGCCCAGCTGTTCTTCGTCGCGCACATGCTCTACGGCGTGGCGGCCATGCCCTACCACCGCCGCGGCGCGACGGCCGCATTCGTCGTCGGTACCTTCGGCACGGCGCTGAGCGGCGCGCCGACGATCGGCTTCGCCCTGGCCCTTGGCAGCGCGTTGCTGGTGGCAACGAGCGGACGGCGCGCGGCGCGCGACGCGGTCGACACCCCGGAGCTGCACTACGGCGAAGTCACGGTCGACCATCGTCGGTATTCGATGACCGACCCGCTGGTCATCACGGGCATCGCGGTGCTGGCCGGCGTGCTGGCCATCGCGCTGGGCCTGTGGCAGTGGCAGATCGCGCTGCCCGGCACGACCCCGAACAAGACGCTGTCGAGCGACCTGCGCAGCCTCGCGAAGCTGATGCTCTGGTTTACCTGGCCGGCATGGCCGCTGGCGATGTGGACGCTCTGGCGCTGGCGTCGCCAGCTGACGGCGCGCCACGTGGCACTGCCGCTGCTGTTCACGCTGGTGCCCGTCGCCGCGACCTGGACCACCGACTTCTCCGATCGGTCGCTGCTGCTGTGCCTGCCGGCCGTCGCCATGCTCGCCGCATTTGCGTTGCCGACGCTGCGCCGCAGCGTCTCCTCGGTGGTCGACTGGTTCACCCTGCTCTTCTTCAGCAGCGCCGCCGTCGTCATCTGGGCGTACTGGATCGCGATGCAGACCGGCTGGCCGCCCAAGATGGCCGCCAGCGTGGCGCGGCTGACGCCGGGCTTCGTGCCGCAGTTCTCGTGGCTGACGCTGGTCTTCGCACTGGCGGCGACACTCGCCTGGTGCTGGCTGGTGCGGTGGCGCACGGGCCGCCACCAGGCGGCGCTCTGGAAATCCCTGGTGCTGCCGGGCGGCGGCGCCGCGCTGTGCTGGCTGCTCGGCACCACGCTCTGGCTGCCCGCGCTCGACTACGCGCTCAGCTACGCGCCGCAGGTCCGCGCCGTGTCGCAGCGCATCGAGCAGGGAGAGGCCGAGCGGCGCGCCGAGGGCCGCACCGTCGCGGCGCCACTGTGCGTCACGCTGCTGGGAGTGGGCCGCGCGCAGACCGCCGCCCTGCGCTACCACGGGCAATTCGACTTGCAGCCCATGACGCTTCGCAGCGTCTGCGACTGGATGCTGGTCGGACCCGACGCCATCTCGCGGGTGCGCGACGTCGCGAGCTTCGACCAATGGACCCTGGTGGGCACGATGCGGCGCCCGAGCAGCGCGAGCGACGACCTGCTGCTCTACCGGCGCAGCGGCCCATAGTCACTTCCGTGGCCGATACGCCCTCCATCGCGCTGCCCGCGGCCGCACCCTCGCCCGTCAACGAGAAGCGCCTGATCGCCGACCATGCGGGCACGGTGCTCATGGGCCAGCTGGCCGTCATGGCTTTCGGCGTGACCGACACCATCGTCGCTGGCCGCTATGCCGAAGGCGCACTGGCCGTGCTCTCGGTCGGCTCGGCAATCTTCATCAGCGTGTTCGTGTCGCTGACCGGCTCGGTGCAGGCGCTGCTGCCGGTCTGGGCCGAACTGCACGGTGCGCGCCGGAAGGCCGAGGTCGGACGCTCGGTGCGTCAGGCACTCTACGTCTGCGCGATCGCGACGGTCCTGGGCATGGCGATCCTGCTGATGCCCTCGCCTCTTCTGCGCTGGACCGAGATTCCGCCGGCACTGCGCGGGGATGTCGAACACTACCTGGCCATCCTCGCTTTCGCGCTGCCGCCGACGCTGCTCTTCCGGCTGTTCGGCACGCTCAACCAGAGCCTCGGCAAGCCTCATTTCGTCACCTGGATGCAGCTGGGGGCGCTGGTGGTGAAGGTGCCGCTGTCGATCTGGCTGGCTTTCGGCGGCGCAGGCGTCCCGGCGCTCGGACTGGCCGGCTGCGCCGTGGCCACCCTGATCGTCAACTGGGCCATGCTGGCCTGCGCCGTCTGGACGCTCCGCCGCGCCGCCTTCTACGCCGCCTACGAACTGTGGCGCCGCGTCGAGCCTCCCGACCTGCGCGCACTGGGCCGCTTCGCGCAGCTGGGCGTTCCGGCCGGCCTCGCGGTGCTGGTCGAGGTGACGTCGTTCACGCTGATGGCGCTGTTCATCGCACGGCTCGGCACGGTCGCTTCGGCCTCGCACCAGATCGCGGCGAACCTCACCGCCGTGGCGTACATGTTCCCACTGTCGTTCGCGATCGCGACCAGCGCGCGCGTCAGCTTCTGGCTCGGCGCCGGCGAGCCGGCGCTGGCACGGCGGGCCTGCCGCACCGGCTTCCGCCTGGCGATCCTCTGCGCGCTGTGCGCCGCCGCGGCGATGATCGTCTTCCGCTGGCAGGTCGCCAGCCTGTACACCGACCGCCCGGCCGTCGTCGCCCTGGCGGCGATGCTGCTGCTCGCCACGGCCGGCTACCACTTGGCCGACACCGTGCAGACGCTGTGCGTGTTCGTGCTGCGCTGCTACCGCATCACCGTGCTGCCGCTGATCCTGTATTGCACGGTGCTGTGGGGCGTGGGCCTGGGTGGCAGCTACCTGCTCGCCTATCGCGGGCTGGGACCATGGCCCGCGATGCAATCGCCGCTGGCGTTCTGGGTGATGAGCGCACTGGCGCTGGTCGCGACGGCGCTGGTGCTCGCCGTGCTGCTGTGGCGAACGCTCACGCGGACGCGCTGACGTCCGCGAGGACCCGGGCCGCCGGCCGCGCCGGACGCAACCGCGACGTCGGGAAGACGAGCGCGAAGCGGGAACCCTGGCCCACCGTGCTTTCGATCCTGAATTCCGCGCCGTGGCGCTGCGCGACATGCTTGACGATGGCCAGACCGAGGCCGGTGCCGCCGGTCTCGCGCGAGCGGCTGCGATCGACGCGGTAGAAGCGCTCGGTGAGCCGTGGAATGTGTTCGGCCGCGATGCCCGGGCCGCTGTCGCGCACCGCGTACTCGGCGCGGCCGTCGGGCAGCAGCGTCCACGTCACCGCGACCTCGCCGCCGGCCGGCGTGTAGCGGATCGCGTTGCTCAGCAGGTTCGACATCGCGCTCTGCAGTTCGGTCGCGGCGCCGGCGATCTCCAGGTCGGCACCGACAGCGAACGTCAGCCGGTGGCCGAGCTTCGGCGCGAGACGAGCCGAGAGGCCCCGGCTCTCGTCCTCGCACTGCGCGAGCAGCGCCCGCGCGCGGGTCCAGTGCCCGGGCGTCGGCGAGGCGCTGCCTTCGAGCCGCGACAGCGTCAGCAGGTCGTTGACCAGCGTCTCCATGCGATGCGACTGCTGCGCCATCAGGGCCAGGTAGCGCGC
>JAKONL010000234.1 GCA_022701965.1 Burkholderiaceae bacterium
CATGTCGCCGGTGTGCAGGTTGAAGCGTCGCACCTGGCTCGGCGAGATGTAGATGTCGTCGGTGCTGGCGGTGAAGCTGGTGTCGGGACTGCGCAGGAAGCCGAAACCGTCGGGCAAGATTTCGAGAACGCCGTCGGCGAAGACCTGCTCGCCGGCTTTCGCACGCTTCTTGATGATCGCGAACATCAGCTCCTGCTTGCGCATGCGGCCGGTGTTTTCGATCTCAAGGGCTTCGGCCTGCTTGAGGACTTCAGACACGTGGAGTGCCTTGAGTTCGTTTAAGTGCATGGAGCGACCCCTTGCGGGGTGTTTGTCGAGCGAAACGCGGGGGGAGGTTGAAGTGGAGGCTAGAACTGCCTCACCAACCGGTGAGCTCAACCGGGCGGGCCGGTGATCTGAGAGGAATTATGACAGGAAAAGAAAAGAGGTCGGCGCGTTGCGCACCGGCCTTCGGGTTCGGATTCGATCAGGCCAGCTGCTGATCGATGAAGGCGGTGAGCTGTGCCTTGCTCATCGCGCCGACCTTGGTGGCGGCGAGCTGGCCGTCCTTGAACAGCATGAGCGTCGGAATGCCGCGGATGCCGAACTTCGCCGGGATGTCGCGGTTCTCGTCGACGTTCATCTTGGCGACCTGCAGCTTGCCCTCGTACGTCGCGGAGACTTCGTCGAGGATCGGCGCGATCATCTTGCAGGGGCCGCACCACTCGGCCCAGTAGTCCACCAGGACCGGCTTGCCGGACTTGAGCACGTCGGCTTCGAAGGAGGAATCGGAAATGTGCTTGATGAGTTCGCTGGCCATTGGGTGTCCTTGGAGCGTGACAGGGAAGGAGCCGCCGATGGGTGCGGCTAAAGTACTCAGAATTGTGACAGAACTGTCCCTGTGGCATCGGCCGGCGGCGGCTATGGACCCGATAGAAGAATGCCCTCCGCTGCGATGAATCCTTTCCCCCCCGACCATCCCGCGCACCGCCAGTGGTGCGACCCGGAACACGGCATCGTCGCGCGCATCGTGCGTGCGCTCGAAGAACGCGGGGTACACGCGTCGCGCTGCGTGGTGCTGGTGCCGTTCGCGCAGCTGATGGGCGTGGCGCGCTCGATGTGGATGGCCTGCGGCACCCCGGGCTTCGCGCCGCGTTTCGAGACCACGCGGAACTGGGCGCGCAGCGCGGGCGGATTCCTGCCGGCCGCGCACGACATCGCCTTCGACATGGCGCGCGATCTGGTCACCGCGCAGGGTCTGCTCGCGCAATCGGGATTCGCCGTCGAACGTCAGGTGCTGGCCGGTCGCCTGGTCGAGCTCGCCTGGCAGATCGCGCCGCTCGCCGCGGCCCGGGCGCCGGAAGCGCGCGGCGAGTGGGCGCTGCCGATCTACCCGGCGCTGCGCGTGGACGGCGATGCCGAATGGTTCCGCACGGAGGGTGCGCTCAACGCCGTCGCGCTGGCCTGGGCGGCCAACTCCGGCTACGCGACCGACGTGCTCGCGACCGAACAGGTCGCCTCGCAGACCGACCTCGTGATCGTGCTCGACGGCCTGCAGCCCGATCCGCTCACCCTCGCGCTGTGCGCGCTCTGGGAGGCCCGCGACGCCGTCGTCCACCTGCCGCTGACCACACCCGATTCGCCCGCGCAAGCGACCCTGCATGCCGCGCGCGATCCCGAGGACGAGGCCGAGCTCGCGGTCGCCTGCGTGCTGCGCCAGCTCGCCGAGGGCCATGCGCCGGTCGCGCTGGTGGCGACCGACCGCGCGCTCACGCGGCGCATCAGCGCGCAGCTGGCCGCGCACGGCGTGGTCACGCACGACGAGACCGGCTGGACGCTGTCGACCACGCGCGCCGCCGCCACGCTCATGGGGCTGTTGCGTGCCTGCAGCCGGCATGCCTCGAGCGACCAGGTGCTCGACTGGCTCAAGAGCCTGGACGATGTCGGGGCCGACGCCGGCGCCGTCGATGCGCTGGAAGCGCGCCTGCGCCTTGAAGGGCTGCGCGAGTGGCACCGGTGGTGTCGCTACATCGCGCACGGTGACCGGCCCGACGATGACGCGCTGGTGGCCTTCACCGCATCGATCGAGTCGCGACGCGCGCGCCTCGGGGCATCGCGTGCGCTCGACGCCTGGCTGCGCGACCTGCGCGGGCTGCTCGAGGACACCGGCGCGTGGGATGCGCTGGTGGCCGACCGTGCCGGAACACGCGTGATCGCCGCGCTCTGGCTCGATGCCGACACGCAGGACGTGGCCGTCTTCGGCGGCGCGAGGATCGGGCTCGGCGACTTCACCGCGTGGGTGCGCGACGTGCTCGAGGCGGGCAGCTTCGTCGTCGCCGACCATGCCAGGACGCCGCGCGTGGTGGTGCTGCCGATCCAGCAGCTGCTCGGACGTTCGTTCGGCGCCGTCGTGATGCCGGGTTGCGACGAGAAGCGCCTGCCCGCGTCGCCGGAGCCCTCGGGCGCCTGGACGCGCGCGCAGCGCGAGGCGCTGGGCCTGCCGCAGCGCGAAGACCTCGAAGCGGCGCAGCGCAAGGCATGGGCGCTCGCGCTCGGCCAGCCGAACTGCGAGCTGACGTGGCGCCAGGCCGACGCCAGCGGCGAGCCCGTGCGCGCGAGCCCGCTGCTGCAGTCGCTGCGCCTGGAGGGCGGGGCGGCACCCGGCACGGAGCCGCGCCGCATCGAGCGCATCGCACTCGCACCGACCGCGCGCCCGTTGCCCGACGGCGCCGCGCTGCCGCTGAAGAACATCTCCACCAGCGTCTACGAGGACCTGCGACGCTGCCCGTACCGCTTCTTCGCGCTGCGCCAGCTCGGCCTGCGCGACGCCGAGGAGATCGAGTCGGAGGTCGACAAGCGCGATTTCGGCAACTGGCTGCATGCCGTGCTCGGGCATTTCCATGCGTCGCTGAAGGAACGACCGTCGAGCGACGCCGCCGTCCGGCTGGCGTACATGGCGTCCGCCGCGGATCGTGCGACGCGCGAGTTCGCGCTCGGCGACGCCGAATTCCTGCCGTTCGCCGCGGCCTGGCCGGCCGTGCGCGACGGCTACCTCGACTGGCTGCTCGGCCACGAGGCCTCCGGCGCCGAATTCGTCGAATCCGAACCGTGGAAGGAGCAGCCGCTCGGCGCGCTGAACCTCATCGGTCGCCTCGACCGCGTCGACCGCACGCCCGACGGCCGCGCCTTCGTGATCGACTACAAGACCGAGTCCACCGCGACGACGCAGGAGCGCGTCAAGGACCCGACCGAGGACACGCAGCTCGCGTTCTATGCCGCGCTGATCGCCGACGACACGCTGCGCGCGGCCTACGTGAACGTCGGTGAGAAATCCTCCGGCACGCGGACGGTCGAGCAGACCGAGGTGGTCGCGGCGCGCGACGTGCTGGTCGCGGGACTGATGGACGATTTCGCGCGCATCGCGCGCGGCGCGCCGCTGCCCGCGCTCGGCGAAGGCATGGTCTGCGAGCACTGCGCGGCGCGCGGCCTGTGCCGCAAGGATTCCTGGGGTGTCGACGCGCCGGCGGCCGACGGGTCCGGCGGGCCGGCAGCGGCGCCGCTCGTCTTCGTCCATCCGGATGCTGCCGCGCCGCCGCCAACGTCGCCGCTGCGCGTCGCGGACGCGCCCGCCTACGAGCACAACGGCGCACCGGTCTCGCGCGCCGCCTTCTACCGCATCGCCTGCGATCCGCGCCGAAGTGTCGCGGTCGAGGCGTGCGCTGGCGCCGGCAAGACGTGGATGCTGGTCTCGCGCATCGTCCGCGCGCTGATCGACGAAGGCGACGCCGCCTGCGAACCGCA
>JAKONL010000243.1 GCA_022701965.1 Burkholderiaceae bacterium
GCCAGCACGGCGTTGGCCGACAGCGAGCCGAAGCTCATCGCCGAGATGTTGAACACGCTGGCGCTGTAGGGCTGCGTGCAGCCGGTGCCGGGCGCGGCACCGGGCGCCGGCACGCCGCCGATGACGACGCGGAAATCGTGGCCGGCCAGCGTCGTCGGCTGCATCGAATGGTTGATCCATTCGTAGCCCGCGAGCGTGACGTCGAGCTGCGTGCCGAACGGGCGGTTGTCGGGCTCGCCCTTGGCGCGCTGGTAGACCAGCGAGCGCTGCGCGCGCGAGAACGGCACGGCCTCGCGATCGCTCTCGATGAAGTACTGGCGCAGTTCCGGGCGGACGTACTCGAGCATGAAGCGCAGGTGGCCGATTACCGGGTAGTTGCGCAGGATGGCGTGCGGCGACTGCCGCAGGTCGTGCACCCCGAGCGCGGCGAGCAGCGCGAACACCACCGAGGCCAGCCATGCCGGCCAGGCGTGCGGCACGACGACGATCGCGGCGAGGCTGGCGGCCAGGCCGGCCAGGCACAGCAGCCAGGCCGTGCGCCGCGCCGCAAAAAGGGAAGACGTGGGGGTCGAAATGAGAACTCTCCGAAAGCCTGCTGCATCATAGAGGGCTGTTTTTGCAAGCTCCGCCATGACCACGACACCCGACGCCCCCGCCAAAGATTCCGCCGACCAGCCGCTCGGTCCCGAGGATTTCGACCTGCTCGACACGCTCCTGGACACCCTGCGCGACAAGGACGACGAGATCCCGCAGTGGGAGTTCTGCGAAGGCTTCATGGCCGCGCTGGTGTGCTTCCGCCGTCCGGTGCCGCCGGCCGAGTACTGGCCGGTGGTCTTCGGCGAGACCTTCGTGCCGGCGCAGAACATGGAACTGGTCTGGCACTGGAAGCGCCGATGGAAGGAGATCGAGACCGCGCTCGACGCCGCCGTCGAGGCGCTCGACGACGACCGCGCCTACCAGCCCGAGGTGCTCGACACGCGCGGCGCCATCGCGTCGCTGCCCGAGGACGAGCGTGCCGAGGTTGAGGGCGAGGAGATCCCGTCCTTCGCGCAGGTCTGGGCACTGGGCTTCATGTTCGCGGTCGAGAACTGGCCCGACGACTGGGCCGCGCCGCGCGACAGGGACGCCGCGCAGATGCTCGACGACGCGCTGAGCGCGATCGTCGCGCTGACTGAGGACGACACCGGCAAGCCCGAGCTGTCGATGTTCAGCGAGGACGGCCCGCCGAGCGTGAGCCAGAAGCGCCTGGACCAGTTCGGCGAGGCGATCTGGGCGGTCTACGACCTGCGCCAGCTCTGGAAGAGCATGGGACCGAAGCAGGAGACGATCCGCAAGGAGGCGACGCCGGGGCGCAACGACCCGTGCCCCTGCGGCAGCGGAAAGAAATACAAGAAGTGCCACGGCGCCTGAGCGCCGGCCCGGGCCGAGTTCAGATCTTGAACGCGCGCTGGATGTCCGGCCGCACCAGGTCCGCGTAGTCGCGGTGCTTCCTGATGTACGACGCGATGAACTGGCACACCGGGATCACGTGCAGCCCTTTGCCGCGCGCGTCGTCGAGCACGTGCTTCGCCAGCGCCGAGCCGACGCCCTTGCCCTCGAAGACCGGCATCACCTCGGTGTGCGTGAACATGATCGCGTCGGTCAGCAGGTTGTATTCGCAGATGCCGGCCAGCTCGCCGCCGATCGTGGCTTCGTAGCGATGCTCGTCGGGCCGCTCGGCGAACTCGATGCCGGGGTCGTCCAGGTCGTGCGGTTCGGTCATGGTTCGGTCTCCTTCGTCGGTGCCAGGTGGAGCAGCAGGGTCTGCAGCGCATGCTGCACGGTGGCCGCGCGCACGGCGGCGCGGTCGCCCTCGAAACGGCGGCGCTCGGTGCGGACGTACCCGTCGACCGCCCAGCCGAACCACACGGTCCCGACCGGCTTGTCCGCCGATCCGCCCGTCGGGCCGGCGACGCCCGTGACCGCGACCGCCACCCGGGCGCGGCCGTTCGTGCGCGCGACCGCGCCTTCGGCCATCGCGCGCGCCACCGGTTCGCTGACCGCGCCGTTCGCGGCGATCAGCGCCGCGTCGACGCCCAGCAGATCGACCTTGGCCTCGTTCGAGTAGCTGACGTAGCCGCGGTCGAACCAGGCGCTGGAGCCGGCGAGGTCGGTGCAGGCGCCGGCGATCAGGCCGCCGGTGCAGCTCTCGGCCGTGGCGAGCATCGCGCCGCGCCGCAGCAGCGCGTCGGCCAGCCGGGCGACCAGCGCCGGCACGTCGTCCGGCTCGGCCGGTGTCTCGGGAAAGAAGGTGGTGTTCATATCAGAGTACGCGCCAGAGAGCGATCACCAGCAGCACGCAGAAGGCGGCGACCAGGTCGTCGAACAGGATGCCGAAGCCCGCCGCGCTCCAGCGCGCCCGGCCGGCCGGGTCGGGCTTGAACAATGCGTCGGCCCAGCCCACCGGACCGGGCTTGGCGGCGTCGAAGTAGCGGAACAGCGCGAAGGCGACGACCTGGCCCCACAGGCCCGCCGGCGCGATCAGCCACAGCACG
>JAKONL010000248.1 GCA_022701965.1 Burkholderiaceae bacterium
TGATCGACGAGGCGGCGGCCAAGATCAAGATCGAGATGGACTCCAAGCCCGAGGTCATGGACCGGCTCGACCGCCGCCTGATCCAGCTGCAGATCGAGCGCGAGGCGGTGCGCCGCGAGAAGGACGAATCCTCGGTCAAGCGCTTCGGGCTGATCGAGGACGAGATCGTCAAGCTGCAGAAGGAGATTGCCGACTACGACGAGATCTGGCAGGCCGAGAAGGCCCAGGCCCAGGGCAGCGCGCACATCCGCGAGGAGATCGACAAGCTCAAGTTCCAGATCGACGAGTTCACGCGCAAGGGCGACTTCAACAAGGTCGCCGAGCTGCAGTACGGGCAGCTGCCCGGCCTGGAGAAGCGCCTGAGGGAGGCGCAGGAGAGCGAGACCCACCGTGGCAAGGGCAGCACGCCCACGCTGCTGCGCACGCAGGTCGGCGCCGAGGAGATCGCCGAGGTCGTGGCGCGCGCCACCGGCATCCCGGTGGCCAAGCTGATGCAGGGCGAGCGCGACAAGCTGCTGGTCATGGAGGACAAGCTGCACGAGCGCGTGGTCGGCCAGGACGAGGCCATCGGCGCGGTCGCCAATGCGATCCGGCGCTCGCGCTCGGGCCTGTCGGACCCGAACCGCCCGACCGGCAGCTTCCTGTTCCTGGGTCCCACGGGCGTGGGCAAGACCGAGCTGTGCAAGGCGCTCGCGGGCTTCCTGTTCGACAGCGAGGACCATCTCATCCGCATCGACATGAGCGAGTTCATGGAGAAGCATTCGGTCGCGCGCCTGATCGGCGCGCCACCGGGCTACGTCGGCTACGAGGAGGGCGGCTACCTGACCGAGGCGGTGCGCCGCAAGCCCTACAGCGTGGTGCTGCTCGACGAGGTCGAGAAGGCCCATCCGGATGTCTTCAACGTGCTGCTGCAGGTGCTCGACGACGGCCGGCTGACCGATGGCCAGGGCCGCACGGTGGACTTCAAGAACACCGTCATCGTCATGACCAGCAACATCGGCTCGCCGATCATCCAGTCGATGGTGGGCCGGCCGTCCGAGGAGATCAAGGAAGCGGTGTGGGACGAGCTGAAGAACTACTTCCGCCCGGAATTCCTCAACCGCATCGACGAGACCGTGGTGTTCCATGCGCTCGATGCCAGGAACATCGAATCGATCGCGGCGATCCAGCTCAAGGTGCTGCAGGCGCGGCTGGCGAAGATGGACCTGTTCCTCGACGTCTCGGCGGCGGCATTGGCCGAGATCGCCAAGGTCGGCTTCGATCCGGTGTTCGGCGCGCGGCCGCTCAAGCGCGCCATCCAGCAGCGCATCGAGAATCCGCTCTCGAAGCTGCTGCTCGATGGCAGCTTCGGGCCGAAGGACACGATCCACGTCGCCACCGATCCGATCCAGTCGCCGGGACAATTCACCTTCAAGCGCATGGGGGAACCATCGGCAGAGGCTCTGGCCTAATGCCGATGATGAACTTTTTCATTCGTATCGTCCTGTTCCTCCTGGGCTTGATCGTCGCGACGGGCCTGTTCTTCCTGGTGGCCGTGCTGGCCGCCGTCTGGGGTGCCCGCTATGGCTGGGCGCGCCTGACCGGCAAGCCGGTGTCGCCCTGGGCCGCCATGGCGGGCCGTTTCGATCCGCGCAGCGGCTTCGAGCGTTTCCGTGCGGCGGGCCGGGCGGCCGAGCCGAGTGCCGCCGACGTGGTCGGCGCGCGCGCCCGGGGCGAGTCGGTGCGCAGTCCGGTCGCGCTGGGTCCGGCCGACGACGTGACCGACGTGCGCGCCCGACCGGCGGCGCGCAACGACTGACCTCCCACGCCACGCGTGCGCCGCTCCGCGCACGGGTGCGCGGTCGGGGCTGAAGCGGCCGCAGCGGCCGCGTCCGGTCATCCCTCGATAGACTGAGCGTATGAACGTGCGTTTCCTCGAAGCCTTCGTCTGGGTCGTCAAGCTCGGCAGTTTCAAGGCTGCCGCCGAGAAGATGAACACCACCCAGGCCGGCATTTCCAGCCGCATCGCCACGCTGGAGGAGCAGTTCGGCGTGCGCCTGTTCGACCGTGAGCACCGTGGCGTCATGCTCACCTACCACGGCACCGAACTGCTGCCGTACGCGGAGCGGATGCTGGAGTTGCAGGCCCGCATGGTCATGGCCATGGGCCAGTCCGATGCCTTCTCGGGCATGCTGCGCATCGGCGTCATCGAGACCGTGGCCCATACCTGGCTGCCCGACCTGTTCTCACGCTTCGCCGAGAAATATCCCAACGCCACGCTCGATCTGGTGTGCGACATCACCCCGCGCCTGCGCGACGACCTGCTGCGCGGCACGCTCGACTGCGTGATCCTGTCGGAGGAGATCACGCCGGGCTTCATCGACAACCGCCGCATCGCCAACCTCGCGATGCGCTGGGTCGCCAGCCCGGCGCTGGCGCTGAAATTCCCCTCGCGCCGGCTGCTGTCCTTCGCCGACATCGCCGAGCAGCCCATCATCTCGTTCAATCGCGAGTCGAGCGTCTATCGCAACATCGCGCAGAACGCCGGCGGCTGCGCCAAGCTGCGGGTGAGCTATTTCTCGTCGATCGGGGCCATGGTCGATCTGGCGCGAACCGGCTTCGGCACCGCGCTGCTGCCGCCGGCGGTGATCCAGCAGGACCTGCGCGACGGCAGGCTGGTGGCGCTCGACGTCGACCCGACGCCCATCGCGCTCCCGCTGGTCGCCAGCATGCGGCTGGAACCCACGTCGCCGCTGGCCGAATCCCTGGTCGGCATGGCGCAGACGGCGTGCGACCAGTTCCTCTCGACCTGCCGCGACGACGCCCGCGCGCCCTGATGCGGCGCATGCGGCGCCCGACGATGGGGCGAAGCGATGCGCCACGGTCGTGCATCACGAAACGCTATCGATCGTCGAAAGAATTTCCCGTTTGACCCTGTGGGCGGGCGCGACAACACTGCCCGCCATGTACCGTTCCACGACCACCAAGCGACATCGCGAGTTCTTCGCGATCCGTCCCGACGACACCGCCACGGCCTGGTCGCCGGTGGCCTGCTCGGCCGGCCGCATCGAGGAGATCGTCCTGGCCGACGACCTCGACCCGGCCGCCGGCACCGGCTCGCGCACGCGGCTCGCGCGCTGGTCGGCCGGTGCCCTGATCGACCGGCCGGTGGTGCACGATTTCCACGAGGAGGTCTTCATCGTCGAGGGCGAGCTGGTGGTCGGCTGCGACGCCGAGGGCGAGGGCGGCGAAACCTTCGGTCCCTACACCTTCGCCTGCCGCCCACCCGGGGCGGTGCACGGTCCCTTCGTCTCGCGCACGGGCTGCGTGCTGCTCGAATTCCAGTACCACGCATGAACGCCGCCACCGCTTCCCTGGCCGCGCTCGCGCCCGATGGCCGCACCGCCCGC
>JAKONL010000268.1 GCA_022701965.1 Burkholderiaceae bacterium
CGTGGGGATGCGCAGCTTCTGGCCCGGATAGATCTTGTCTGGGCTGGTGAGCATCGGCTTGTTGGCCTCGAAGATCGCGTTGTACTTGTTGGCGTCGCCGTAGTACTTCTTCGAGATGGCCGAGAGCGTATCGCCCTTGACCACGTCGTGGAACTGGGCCGCGGCCGCGGCCGGTGCTTCGAGGTTGTTGTCGACGCTGGTCACGTTCGCCACGTTGCCGGCGGCGAGGCTGGCCTTCTCGCTGGCTTCCTGCGAGGGTGCGCTGCCCGACAGCGTGACCACGCCGGTCGCCGCCACGTAGCCGACCTGGAGGTTGGTGAGGCCGAGGTTCTGCGTCTCGATGTAGGTCTTGATGGCGGCGGCGGCCGCGGCATCGACGTCGGTGCCGCCGGCAGCGGGTGCCTCGGAGGCGTGTGCGGCGGAGCCGCCAAACAGCTTTTCTCCGGCTTCCTTGATGAAACTGAGCAGACCCATGATTTCTCTCCTTGTTGGTCGATGGATTGGTGAGCCGCGACTCTAAGGGCGTCGCGCGCACCGGCCGCGTAGGCGACACGCCCGACCGGCCCTCCGCCAGTCAGGCGCCTTCGACGTGAACAAAGTCGCAATAATCCCGCGCATGACCTTCCTCGCGATCGATATCGGCAATACCCGTCTCAAGTGGGCGCTCTATGCCGAGCCGCGGCCCGGCGCCGCATTGATCTCGCAGGGCGCCGAATTCCTCGACCACATCGAGCGGCTCGCCGAGGGACCCTGGGCGCAGCTCGCCGCACCCGGCTCGATGCTCGGCTGCGCGGTCGCCGGCGACGCGGTCCGGCGCCGCGCGGAGGAACAGATCGAGGAGTGCTTCGACTGCCGGCCGCGCTGGGTGGTGTCGAGCGCCGCGGAGGCCGGCGTCACCAGCGGCTACGACCATCCCACGCGCCTGGGCGCCGATCGCTGGGTCGCGATGATCGGTGCGCGGCACCGCGTGCTTGCCACCGGCGCGCCGCGCCCGATGGTGGTGGTGATGAGCGGCACGGCCGTCACGGTCGAGGCGGTCGACGTCGACGGCCGTTTCCTGGGCGGGCTGATCCTGCCGGGCCACGGCATCATGCTGCGCGCGCTGGAGTCCGGTACCGCCGGCCTGCACGTGCCGACCGGCGACGTGCGCATGTTCCCGACCAACACCAGCGACGCGCTCACGAGCGGCGGCACCTTCGCCATCGCCGGCGCGGTCGAGCGCATGCGCCAGCACGTGCGCGCCCACTGCGGCGTCGAGCCAGCGTGCTACATGACCGGGGGCGCGGGCTGGAAGATGGCGCCGTCGATGGTCAGCCCGTTCGAGCTGGTGGACGGCCTGATCATGGACGGCCTGCTGGTCATCGCCCAGGCGCGCGCCGGCGACGAGGCCGAGCCCATCACGCCCTGATCAGGTTCCAGGCTTGAGGAAGTGCCGCGCCAGTTCGACCCAGCAGGTCGCGCCGAGCGGAATCAGGTCGTCGTTGAAGTCGTAGCTCGCGTTGTGCAGCGTGCACGGACCGTCGCCGTGGTGCATGTCGCGGTGGGCGCCGTCGCCGATGCCGATGAAGGCATAGGCGCCGGGCCGGGCCAGCAGCATGAAGGAGAAGTCCTCGGCCGTCATCGCCGGCTCCTGCACCAGCACGTTGTCGGCACCGACGATGCCGGCCATCACGTCGCGCGCGAAATTCGCCTCGGCGGCGGAATTGACCGTCGGTGGGTAGTTGCGCCTGAAGTTGAAATCGGCGCGTGCCTCGTGCGCGGCGCTCACGTGTTCGGCGATGGTCGCCATCCGCGACTCGATCAGGTCCAGCACCTCCAGCGAGAAGGTGCGCACGGTCCCGCGCAGCACGCAGGTGTCGGGGATCACGTTGTTGGCCTCGCCCGCATTGATCATCGTGACCGAGATCACACCCGCGTCGATGGGCTTCTTGTTGCGCGTGAGGATGGTCTGGAAGGCCTGCACCATCTCGCACGCCACCAGCACCGGATCGACGCCCGTGTGCGGTTGCGCGGCGTGGCCGCCCTTGCCATGGATGGTGACGGTGAACTCGTTGCTCGACGCCATCGCCGGCCCGGGGCTCACGGCGGACTGCCCGGCCTTCATGCCCGGCCAGTTGTGCATGCCGAAGACGGCGTCCATCGGGAAGCGTTCGAACAGCCCTTCGTTGACCATCTCGCGCGCGCCGCCGCCGCCTTCCTCGGCCGGCTGGAAGATCAGGTAGACCGTGCCGTCGAAATCGCGGTGTTTCGCGAGATGCTGCGCCGCCGCCAGAAGCATCGCGGTGTGGCCGTCGTGGCCGCAGGCGTGCATCTTTCCTGGATGCCGGCTCGCATGCCCGAAGGTGTTGAGTTCGGTGACCGGCAGCGCGTCCATGTCGGCGCGCAGGCCGATCGCGCGCGTGCTCGTGCCGGCCTTCACGATGCCGACCACGCCGGTCGTGGCCATGCCCCGGTGCACCGGAATGCCCCACTCGGCAAGCCTGGCCGCGACGATGTCGGCCGTGCGCACTTCCTTGAAGCAGAGTTCGGGATGGGCGTGCAGGTCGCGCCGGATGGACGCGATGCCCGCCGCCTGGGTGACGATCGAGTCGATGAGCTTCATGGGCGCAGTCTAGGCGCGGCGCGGTGATGTCGGGAAGCTGCGGACTTCCCGGACAATCGCGCGCATGCCGCAGACCGCCGAAGCCCAGAACCTCGAACTGAAATCGATGAAGCGCATCGCGCTGGCGCTGCTGATCGCCGCGGCGCTGCTGTATGTCCTGGCGACCGTGTTCGGCAACCGCCATCCCGGTGCCGCGGTCTGGGGTTACGTCGCCGCGTTTTCCGAGGCCGCGATGGTGGGCGCCGTAGCCGACTGGTTCGCGGTCACGGCGCTGTTCCGCCATCCGCTGGGCCTGCCGATTCCGCACACGGCCATCATTCCCGCCAACAAGGACCGCATCGGCGCCAAGCTCGCGGGCTTCATCGTCGACAACTTCTTGAGCACACCGCAGGTGCTGGCCAAGCTCAGGGAATTCGATCCGGCCGCCCGGCTCGCGCAATGGCTGTCCGACCCGGCGCACGGCGAGAAGCTCGGCGACCATGCGGTGGCCGCGGTGCGCTACGGGCTCACCGCCTTCGACGACGACCGGGCGCGCGCCTTCCTGGCCCGCGCCGTGTCGGCGGGACTGGCGCAGGTCGATCTCTCGAAACTGCTGGGACAGGCCCTCGACGCGCTCACTGCCGACAACCGGCACCAGGCGCTGCTCAAC
>JAKONL010000277.1 GCA_022701965.1 Burkholderiaceae bacterium
CGGGTTCGGTCAGGCAGTACGACGCCAGCTTGCGGCCGCTCGTGAGGTCGTCGCCCCAGGTCTTGCACACGGCCTCGGTGCCCCAGGTGCCGAGCATCCAGGTCGCCATGTTGTGAATGGTGACGAAGGCGGTGGTCGAGGGGTCGAAGGCCGCCATCTGCTCGAACACCAGCGTGGCGTCGAGCCGCGGCAGCGCCAGGCCGCCGATGCGCTCGGGTGCGTAGAGGCCGCAGAAGCCGAGTTCGCCGGCTCGGGCGATGGTGTCCTTGGGAAAGAAGGATTCGGCATCCCAGCGGGCGGCATGCGGAGCGAACTCCGCGGCGGCGAATTCCCGTGCCGATCGGGCGAAGGCGTTCTGCTCTTCGGTAAGTTCGAAATTCACTTGCGGGCCTCCCACCGGTCGATCGTCCGGATGCGTTCGGCTGTCGACTTCTCCAGGCAACCGTAGAACGCGAGCGGCCAGATCGAGCCGCCCTCGCTCGGCGCGGCTTCGGCCTTGCAGCCCGGGTCGCGTCGCCTGAGCCACTCGCGCTGTTCGACGCGCAACGCGGCGCGTCTGTCGACCGGGAGCGACTGCATCACCGCGGCATAGCGGATGTTGAGCCTGGCATCGGCCGCACGGTAGTCGCGCACCGCGCAGGCATTCATCTCCTGCTGCACTCCATCGGGTCTGCACTCGAAACCGCCGTCGCCGGCCACCGCCGCAACGGACACAGTCGCCGACGACGCGGCGGCCAGCGCCAAACAGACAGCAACGCGCATTACTTCAGGCTGATGGTCGTGTTCACGCCCTGGCTCACCGTGCTGTCGTCGAACCAGCGCGCGGTTACCGTCTTGGTCTGCGTGTAGAACATCACGACCTGCTTGCCGTAGGGCCCGAGGTCGCCGAGCTTCGAGGCCCGCGAGCCGGTGAAGGAGAACATCGGCACCGGCACCGGGATCGGCACGTTGATGCCGACCTGCCCGACGTCGATCTCCTCCTGGAACTTGCGCGCCGCCGCACCGGACTGCGTGAAGATGGCCGTGCCGTTGCCGTTCGGGTTGGCGTTGATCAGGGCGATGGCCTCGTCGATGTCGGCGGCGTTGGCCAGGCACAGCACCGGGCCGAAGATCTCCTGTTCGTAGATCGTCATGCCGGGCCTGACGTCGGCGAAGACCGTCGGGCCGACGAAGTTGCCGTTCTCGTAGCCCGGCACGGCGGGCTGGCGGCCGTCGAGCGCGAGCGTGGCGCCGTCGGCCACGCCGCGTTCGATCAGGCTGCTCACGCGGTCGCGGGCGGCGCACGAGATCAGCGGACCGACGTCGACGCCCTTGTCGGTGCCGGCACCGATCTTCAGCGTCTGCGCCTTGGCGACCAGGTCGGGCACCCACTTCTGCGCATCGCCCACCAGCACCGCGACCGACACGGCCATGCAGCGCTGGCCCGCCGCGCCGAAGCCGGCGCCGGCGAGCGCGTTGAGCGTCTGCTCCTTGTTGGCGTCGGGCATGACGATGGCGTGGTTCTTCGCGCCCATCATGCATTGCACGCGCTTGCCGGTCGGGATCGCGCGGTTGTAGACATGGGTGCCGACCTTCGTCGAGCCGACGAAGGAGATCGCCTTGATGTCGGCGTGGTCGCAGATCGCGTTGACCACCGCCTCGCCACCGTGCACGACGTTGAGCACGCCCGGCGGGATGCCGGCTTCGAGCGCGAGTTCGCACAGGCGCATCGTGACCATCGGGTCCTGCTCGGACGGCTTGAGCACGAAGGTGTTGCCGGTGACGATCGCCATCGGGAACATCCACAGCGGAATCATCGCGGGGAAGTTGAACGGCGTGATGCCGGCGCACACGCCCAGCGGCGGCAGCAGCGTGTACGTGTCGACGCCGTTGGCGACGTTGTTGGCGATCTCGCCGAGCTGCAGGTTGCCGATGGCCGAGGCGTGCTCGACCACCTCGAGGCCGCGGAAGACGTCGCCTTCGGCATCGGGCAGCGTCTTGCCCTGCTCGGCGGTGAGGATCGCGGCCAGCTCGGCCATGTTCTCGCGAATGAGCTGCTGGTACTTGAGGAAGATCCGGGCGCGCGCGCCGATGGGCGTCTTCTTCCAGGTCCTGAACGCTTCCTTGCCCGAGGCGACCGCGGCATCGACCTCGGCCGGCGTCGCGAACGGCACGCGCGCGAGCACCTCCTGCGTGGCCGGATTGACGACGTCGCGCCACTCGGTGGTCTTCGACTCGACGAACCTGCCGTCGATGAGCAGCTTGACGGTGACGACCTGCGTGGCGGTCGAGGTCGGCGTGGTGGTGGCGTCCATGGACTTGTCTCCTTGTTGTGCGCTGGTGGCGCGCTGGTCAGCCGACGATCCTAGCTTTGCACTTTTGCGATGGCAATAGACAAATACGCACCCGTGCTCTGCATAATCGCAACGCATGGACTGGGACAACCTGCGCTTCTTCCTCGAACTCGCCCGCTCCGGCACGCTGCAGGGCGCCGCACGCCGGCTCGCGGTCGACCACACCACGGTGGCGCGGCGCATCCAGGCGCTCGAGAAGCAGGTCGGCACGCCGCTTTTCACGCGCGAGGCCGGCGGGCACCGCCCGACCGAAGCCGGGCGCCGGCTGCAGCCGCAGGTCGAGGCGATGGAAGGCGCGTTCCGCCGCATCGAGAGCGCGGCGCCCGCTTCCCAGGAAGGCCTGTCGGGCGTGGTGCGCATCGGCGCGACCGAGGGCTTCGGCACCGTGGTGCTGGCGCCGGCGCTCGCCGGCTTCGCGCTGCGGCATCCGGGGCTGGTGATCGATCTGCTCGCCATGCCGCGCCTGGTGCACCTGTCGCGGCGCGAGGCCGATATCGTCATCTCCCTCGAACGGCCGGCGCGCGGCCCGGTGGTGGTCGCCAAGCTGGCCGACTACAGGCTTCGGCTGTATGCCTCCAAGGCCTATCTCGCGGCCCATGCACCCATCGAGACCCGCGACGACCTGCGCGGCCACAGCTTCATCAGCTACGTCGACGACCTGCTCTTCAGCAAGGAACTGCACTACCTCGACGACCTGTACCGCCCCGACGCCTATGCGCTGCGCAGCACCAGCATCCTCGCGCAGCACGCCGCGGCAGCAGCGGGCGCGGGCATCGCGGTGCTGCCGGTGTTCGTCGCGGCCCGCAACGACACGCTGGCGGTCGTGCTGCCCGACCACCCGCAGGCCAACTTCAGCCGGACGTTCTGGATGTCGATGCCGCAGGAATCCAAGCACCTGGCGCGCATGCAGGCGGTCTGGGCCTTCCTGCGGGAGACGGCGGCGGCGCAGCAGGATTCGCTGCAGCCGGCGCACTAGGGCGCACTAGGACGCGCTACCGGCCTCGCTCGTGGGCTCCGCCACTTCGACCGGCGTCGCTTCCGATGCGTGCGGCGCCGCCTCGACCAGCGACGCCAGCAGCCCGAGCATCTTTCCGACCTCGCCCTGCGGATCGAGCCACCAGTCGGTCGACCAGATCCGGTGGATGCGCCAGCCCAGGCTCTCCAGCACGTGCTGGCGCAGCCGGTCGCGGTCGCGCGCGGTGGCGCCCGAGTGGTAGGCGCGGCCGTCGCATTCGATGCCGACCAGGTAGCGGCCCGGCGCGCGCGGATCGACCACGGCCAGGTCGATGCGGTAGCCCGAGCAGCCGACCTGCGGATGCACCACCCAGCCATGCGCGCGCAGCTTCGCGATCACGGCGATCTCGAACGGGCTGTCCGGGTCGAGCCCGGTCGGCGCGCTCTGCGCGGCCAGCGCACGCGCGCCGCGGATGGCGAATTCGAGGTAGTGCTTGAGATCGCGCACGCCGGCCGCGCGCACCTTGGCGAGATCGATCTGCTCGGGCATCAGCGTGCTGTAGATCACCACCGCCTCGCGCGCCCGCGAGATCGCCACGTTGAGCCGGCGGTGGCCGCCCTCGCCGTTGAGCGGGCCGAAATTCATCGTCACCTTGCCGGCCGCGTCGGGGCCGTAGGTGATCGAGAAGAAGATCACGTCGCGCTCGTCGCCCTGCACGTTCTCCAGGTTCTTGATGAAGAGCTTCTCGTGCGCGCGGGCCTCGATGGCACGGTCGAGCTCGGGACTGGCGCGGCGCCGGGCGTCGAGCAGCGTCTCGATCAGCGCCTGCTGCGGCTGGTTGAAGGTCACCACGCCGAGCGTCAGCCGCGCCTTGGCCGCGTCGAGGTAGTGCGCCTCGATGCCGGCCACGATCGCGTCCGCCTCGGCCCGGTTGGTGCGGCTGCCGCCGCGATCGTAGACGCCCTGCACGCGCTCGAAACGCACCGCGCCGTCGTCGGTGACCGGCGACGGGAAGGTGATGAGTTCCGAGCCGTAGTAGGTGACGTTGCTGAAGGTGATGAGGCTCTCGTGGCGGCTGCGGTAGTGCCATTTCAGGCTCAGCCGGTTCATGCCGGCACCCAGGCATTCGTCGAGGATGC